>CAKROK010000001.1 GCA_934373295.1 uncultured Christensenellaceae bacterium
CATCATACTGTGCGTGCGGCGCAGCTTTCCTTCGCGAAAAGCAGGGGCATTTTCGCGAAGGAAAGTAGCTCGCGTCCGCGAGCCCGTTTTTGCGCGCCGAAGGCGCGCAAAAACCTGCGCCGCACCTCGTCGGCAAGCTCTTTTAAAGTTCATCGAGCGGGATAAAGGTAAAATTTAATAAGCTCTTGCATTTCCCATACAAATCGGTTATAATGTATACATCGTGAAAAAATTATCAGGAGGAGACTTGATATGAGATTTGTTGGTAGAAGCGTAGTTGTGACCGGAGCAAGCTCGGGCATGGGCAGACAGATCGCCCTTGAGTTCGCCGCAGAGGGCGCAAACGTCGTCGCCGTGGCCCGCCGTAAGGAGAGACTCGAAGAGCTGGCTCAAGAGACGCAGACCCTCGAGGGAAAGATCGTTCCCTATGTCGGTGATATCTCTTTAGAAGAGGTTAACGAAGGCATGATCGATTTCGCCGTTAAGGAGTTCGGCAAGCTGGACGTTCTCGTGAACAACGCTGGTATCATGGACGAGTTCAAGCCCTTGGGCGAAGTGACCGACGAGCACTGGACAAAGATCTTTAACGTCAACTTAAACGGCCCCATGTATGCAATGAGAAAAGCCGTTAACGTAATGCTCACTCAGGAAAACGGCGGTAATATCGTAAATGTAGCCTCCATCGGCGGCGTTCGCGGCTGCCGCGCAGGTGCTGCATACACCGCTTCAAAGCACGCTTTGGTCGGTCTTTCCAAGAACACGGCTTACATGTACGTCGATAAGAAAATCCGCTGCAACACAGTTTGCCCGGGCGGCGTTGAGACCGAGGTCATGAACAGCCAGACGGACATCAGCCAGGCGGGTATCGCGAGAGTTATGGCCGGCCTCGATAAGGCTATCCCCATGGGCAAGTCTCATGATATCGCTTCCGCAGTCCTCTACGTGGCGAGCGACGATGCAAGGTTCATGACGGGCGCGGAGATCGTCATTGACGGCGGCGTTTCCTGCAACTAATAAAACTCAAATAGGAAGGTCGTTTTTCTAATGATATGGAACCCGTGGCATGGCTGTAAAAAGCTGTCGGAGGGCTGTAAGAACTGCTATGTATACCGCAGGGACGGCTCTATCGGCAAGGACGCCTCTATAGTCACACTCACAAAAAGCATCGACCTTCCGCTGAAAAAGGACCGGTCGGGAAGGTATAAATTCCCCTCCGGCTCTCATCTCTTTTGCTGCATGACCTCCGATTTTTTCATCGATGAGGCTGACGAGTGGCGCAAAAGAGCGTGGGAGATTATGTCTATGCGCAGCGATATGAGCTTTACCATAATAACAAAGCGCATAGACCGTTTTTATGATTGCATCCCGCCCGATTGGGGCAGCGGCTATAAAAATGTGGCGATCTGCTGCACGATGGAAAATCAGCGCCGATTTGACGAGCGATTTCCCATTTTATGCGATATCCCCGCGGCGAAAAAGCTAATAAACTGCGAACCGCTCCTCTCCCCTATCAACATGAAAGGGCTGGATAACGCAGGCATTTCAAAGGTGATCGCGGGCGACGAAAGCGGCAGGGGCGCACGAGCCTGCGATTATGACTGGGTGCTCGATATACGAGCTCAGTGCATCAGTGCGCGTGTCCCCTTTCACTTTAAGCAGACGGGTGCGGCGTTTATAAAGGACGGAAGGCTGTATCACATCTCCCGAAAGGACCAGCTTTCTCAGGCGCGGCGCGCTAAAATCGACTATAAACCATAAATCGTATGAGGTTTTAAAAAAAATACCGCACTTGTACGATATATATGGTATAATATATTTGAATGACTTAAAATGGAGAGTAAAAACGATGTCAAGATTTACACTACCAAGGAACATTTTCTACGGCGCAGGCTCTATGAAGGAGCTTGCAAACATCCGCGACAGACACCGCGCTTTCATCGTATCCGATAGGGTCATGGCGCAGCTCGGCGTTCTTTCCAAGCTTGAGAATATTTTAAACGAGGCGGGTCTCACCTCAACGATCTATACCGACGTTGAAAACGACCCCTCCATCGAGACGGTGCTCGCAGGTTCACAGGCGATGCTCGCTTTTGAACCCGACCTCATCGTTGCACTGGGCGGCGGCTCGTGCATCGACGCGGCTAAGGCTATGTGGGTTTTCTATGAGCATCCCGACCTTACCTTTGAGCGCATTTTAGCCGAGGGCAGAGTTCCCTCTTTACGTCACAAGGCGATTTTGGCTGCTATCCCGTCCACGAGCGGCACGGGCAGCGAGGTCACATCCTTCGCGGTCATATCCGACCACAAAGCAAAGGTCAAGTATCCCATCGTGGATTTCGAGGTCACTCCCGATATCGCGGTTTTGGATGAAGAGATCACGGCGACAATGCCGCCCAAGCTGGTTTCCTATACCGGTCTTGACGCGCTCTGCCACGGTATCGAGGCTTATGTCGCGAACTCCCGCTCCAACTTCACAAATCCCCTCGCGATACACGCGATAACCATAATTTTCGGCTATCTTCAGGATAGCTATGACGGAAATCTTCAGGCGCGCGGCGAGATGCATATAGCGCAGTGTATGGCGGGTATGGCTTTTGCAAATGCTCAATTAGGTATTACGCACTCTCTTGCTCACGCGATAGGCGGCGCGTTCGGTCTCCCCCACGGCCTTTGCAACGCGATATTGATGCCCTATGTCATCAAATTCAACAGCCGTGAGCGCCGCGCAATGCGCCATTACGCAAACATCGGCAGGAGATTATCCCTCGAGGGCTTCCGCGAGATGAACCTCGTCAACTCCCTGGTTCGCTCCATAAACGAGCTTGAGGACTATATGAACATCCCCAAGACGTTCTATGACGCAGGCATAAGCGAGTTTAGATTCATCACTGAAAAGGAGAGCATCGCGAATAACGCGTTCCATGACAACTGCACCGCGAGCAATCCGAGAGCGGCTACTCCCGAGGATCTGCTCCACATTCTCGAGTGTGCTTACTACGGCAAACCTGTTACGAGATAACAAAAACAGTCTATATTTGCCCGTTTGTTTGGGAAACATAACATTTTCAAGCATGACGGGCTTTTATTTTGACTTTTTTACTGATATAATATATTAGTTAAACGAACATTTTATCTGAACGGGTTATTTATGAAAGCATTTGCAAAGCGCAATTACATAGCGGCGATACTCATGATGAGCGTCTACACGTTTGTCTTTCTCGGGTTGGAGTATCACTTTATACAATCGATATCCTCAAGCATAGATGAACACGGCACGGTCTTAGCACAGAATTTTGTATTGGGCGCGAGCGCTCTCGGCTTTTTCTTATACGCATTCATTTCAAGAGTCACAAAAAACAGACGCACATCCTCCATATTGAGCGCATCATTAACGCTCATATGTGCAATATGCATCGCATTGATCGAATCATTATCCAAACACGCCGCGCTTATGCTCTTCGGCGTGATAGAATTCATTATTTTAGGCTTTATGGGCGGAATGGTTTATCACATTAGTGCCAAAATCCTCGGAACAAATGAGTTTCTCGCACGTCAGGTCGGCGTTTCATATGCATTGAGCATTGTTCTTCAGCTTTTGCTCAATAACCTGCTGTCCTCAGCAATTGCTCAGGCCGTCATTCTCGCCGTCTTTTTAACCGGCCTTTGCATCATGCTGATAATTACGTCGCGCAGCGAAATCATAGTTCAAATAAACGAAAACAAAAGCGAAATCTCCCCTATCGTCAACAAGCGCTCTATCATCGCGGGCGTGGTTTTAGCCCTGCTCATAGCGTGCATGGCGTCCATCTTCAGTACGCTTGACAACGCCGTGACATTGGAGCACGCCGCAGGAAAGATGAACATAACCGAATGGCCGCGCGGCATTTTGGCGTTGAGCGGGCTGTGCGCGGGCTTTATTTTCGACCTGCGCAACAGAAAATTCATGAACATGGTTATGTACTGCGTCATGATGCTCTCGACGATTTGCGTCGCCGTGCTCAGGGCGGGCGGCCCGTTTTTGATAGGTCTTATCGTTTTTTATCTCTCCTCCGGCTTCTTCGTGGTGTACTTCACCGCGAGCTTTATGGAGCTGTCCGCAAGCACAAGCACCCCCGCGTTGTGGGCGGGCATGGGCAGGACAGCGAACAACCTTAGCGCCGCGTTTTTGAGCGGCGGCTCGCTCGCGCTCATAAGCTCGGGCGACAGCATGCTTTCCATAGTGACCGCGCTCGTTTTATTCGTCGCGGTCAGCATACTCATGGCGATCTATATTTCCAAGAAAAACGCAATTTCGTCCGCCGAAATAGACAACTCCGCCGTGAATCTCATGCAGGCAGACAGGTTTGACAGCTTTTGTGAAAAGTATAAGCTGACCGAGAGGGAAAAGGACGTTTTCGACGCGCTCGTGAATACGGAAAACAGCATACAGGAGATATCCGACGCCCTGTATATTTCCCGCAGGACATGTCAGCGCCACATCACCTCCATTTACGAAAAATTAGGCGTCAAATCCAGAATGGGTCTGTATCAGGTTTATCTGACTGGCGAGAACAGGCGCGATTCAATTGAATAAAAATCAGTTTATCATCCAAGAGGTTTTTGATAAAGCCTCTTTTTTTGTTCAAAAAATACGTTTGGCGCACGTGCGCCATGTCGATTTTCCGTCCTTTTTAAAAGGTTGGCGCGTTTACGACGTTAATTTTTAATTGAAAAGCATATAGAATTCAAATTGAGAAATTTCAAATTATAAAAGGAGGATAATGTTATAGATGAAACAATGCGACAACGGTCATTTTTATGACGAGGCGCGCTTTACAAGCTGTCCCTACTGCCGCGAGAGGTCATTTGTCGGAAAGACGACCGCAATAAGCAGCTCCATCGGCAAGACAGTCGCGGTAAGCTCATACGACTGCGGAAAAACCGTCGCCGTTTCCTCGGGGACGATCGCCGAGCCTGCGACGGGGTTTCTCATATGCATAGACGGGCCGCACCGCGGGGCGGATTTCAAGCTCTTCTCGGGCAGGAACTTCATCGGACGCGCCGCCGCGATGGACGTTTCCCTTCCGTCGGATGAGCGCGTTTCCAGGGAAAGCCACGCTTTAGTCACATATGACGCAAAGAACAACACTTTCACCCTATCGCCCGGGCTTAGCCGCGGGATAACCTATCTAAACGGTCAGCAGATCGAAGCGGTCACGCAGCTCAAAGCGCGAGACGTGATAGAGGTCGGCGATACCCGCCTGATGTTCATTCCCGTATGCGGCGAGGACTTCAAGTGGGATGACTGTTAATATGCACGCGCCCGTAACGGCGCTTTCCCTGAGCACTGCGCACATTTTTTATATCGCGATATCGGCCTTAATATTATTGGCCGCGATATGCATTTTCGCGATAATATTAAAGCGCAGACGAAGGAGTAAAAAAGATAACGGCAGCGGTGAGAAAATGACGCTTGAAATTTCCAATCTTCAGGGCATAGGTGCGCGAAGCGAACAGCAAGACGCCTTTTGCATATCGCGTTTAGAAGATTATCCGCGAAAGGGGCTTTTGGCGGTGGTGTGCGACGGAATGGGCGGCCTTTCTTCCGGCAGCATGATAGCCAAAGAGGCGGCGTCCGGCCTTATAAAGAGCTTTAACGAATCGGAAAAGCTCGATATAACCGAGCGGATAGTCGATGAAATAGACAGGTCATATGCAAAATACCGCGGACAATCGGGCGCAACACTCGTCGCGGCTTACATAATGGAAAATGAGCTGTCATTTTGGAGCATAGGCGACAGCGACATATACCTTCTGCGCGAAGATGAGCTTTATCGCCTGAATCGCCGGCAGACTTATGCCAACGAGCTCGCCATGCGCGCGATAGACGGGGCGATAAGCGTCGAGGATGCGTATAACGACCCGCAGGCAGCGTCTCTATGCGAATTTCTGGGTAAAAAAGACGCCGTATGTGAGCATACGCGAATACCGCTTCCGCTTGAAAAGAGCGACTGCATAATGCTGTGCTCGGATGGAATAAGAAACACGCTGACGTTTTCACAGATAAAAAAATCCATGGCGTTAAGCGCCGAGGAGTGTGTAAGCAGGCTTGAGAGAGAGATAAAGCACGCAAACAGCACACAACAGGACAATTACACCGCAATTATAATTAAAACAGGAGGAAAATAAATTGACAGCAAATAAATCATTCAACAAACGGATCACGGCGATAATACTGCTCGCCATCGGCGGATTATGCCTCATAATGGGCATATTGGGCTTTGCGCTGGATGACAAGATCGACCCCTATGAGGTGAGAAACGGCATCGCGATGGTATATACGATGGTATACGACAATCAGGGCAACAGCGAGAGCGGCTGGGGCACGGGCTGGTGCATTGGCAAACCGGGCGAGCCCGTCGAGTATATCGTAACTAACGGTCACGTGGTCGATAAGGCATATACCTATCCGCGCTACGACTCGGCCACCTACGGCGGAGATATCAAGGTATACTTCTCCGCTGCGGAGAATGACTACGTCCAGGCGAAGGTCGTATACTTCTCCCCTTTTAACGAAAAGGACATTGCTATCTTGCAGCTCCCCACCCCTACCGACAAGCGCACGGCACTCACTCTGCGCGATTCTGACAGCGTGAGCATAGGCAGCACTGCGTATGCGCTCGGCTACCCCGGCGACTCCGTAAGACAGCAGGATTTCGTCACCTATGACAAGGACGACGTCACCATGACGAGAGGCATCGTCAGCAAGCGCACGACCACTAACTACTCGACGTATGAGGCGTTTCAGATGGACGTCTCCATCGCGGGCGGAAACTCGGGCGGCCCGCTCGTGGATGAAAACGGCAGCGTCATCGGCATAAACGCGGCGGGCGCGCTCGACCCGAACACGGGCGTTTCCGTGGGCATGAATTACGCCATCACCATAAACGAGCTCGTTAAAATTCTCGATTCCGAGCACATCGACTATACCTTAAAGCACTCCGCAAGCGGCTTTTTCGCATCCTGGATGGGCTATGTGTTTGTTCCCCTCGGCGTGATACTGCTTGTATTGGGCACGTTCATGATGCTTTCCAGCATGGGCGTATTTGATAAAAAAGCGCCCGTGAGCGACGATATGGTAAAGACGGCAAAGGTAATGCGCAAGGGCTATGTCATGGGTGTTACGGGAAAATTCGCCGGACAGAGCTTTGAGATAACCGAAGCGGGGCTGCTCATAGGGCGCGACCCCGTGAGCTGCAACATAGTCTATGAGGCGCAGACCCCCGGGATAAGCGCGAGACATTGCCGCATAGCATACGACAAAAACTCCGAGCGCTTTACTCTGACGGACGTCGGCTCGAGCTACGGCACATTCCTCGCAGGCGGCAGAAAGCTCACGCCCAACGCTCCCGAAGCGCTTAATTCCGGCGACAGATTCTATCTTTGCGACGAAAACAACACATTTAGCGTAACGGTCAAATGATCTCATGAGCTCATATCGATTTACGGGCAAAAACCTCGGCGGGGACAATTATCTTCCCGCCGACGTGCCCTATGAAAACATCTATCATTTAAAAAAGAACGGTGCATTTGCAAAGGTGGAAAATATTCCGCAGCTGTCTGCCGATGAGGGCGTTTTCGCATATTCGGGTGAGCTGTTTATAAGGCCGCTCGAGCTTCGCATAGAGTTCATACAATCCGCGGATGCAAGGCAATGGGTGTGCGCACTGCTGCTAAGGCACATCGAGCGCGTGCGCAGCATAACCGCCGACATAACCGCATACGCCGAAATAAAGGAGTAAAAATAATGGATATTAATCGCATATGCTTTGGCTGCTTTAAGGAGAAAGAGCCGAATGAAAAATGCCCGTACTGCGGCTTTGACGAGACGGCGGAGCAGCCCTATCTCGCCCTGCCTCTGGGCGCAATACTCAACGGAAGGTATATTCTCGGCAAGGTTTTGGGCATAGGCGGGTTTGGCATAACCTACTTGGGCTATGACCTCACGCTTGAGATAAAGGTCGCTATAAAGGAATACATGCCCTCCGCACTCGCCACGCGCCATGCGGATAAATACACGCTCACGCTGACGGGACATGCGGAAAACGAGTATAAGAGCGGCATGGAGCGCTTTTTAGACGAGGCGCGCATACTCGCCAAGCTGCAAAATACTCCGAATATAGTGAGCGTTCAGAATTATTTTAAGGAGAACAACACCGCTTATTTTGTGATGGAATACGTCGACGGGATGAGCCTTAAAGACTATTTAAAGCAAAAGGGCGGCAAAATAGGCTTTGACGACGCCATGGGCATTTTAGAGCCCATCATGCGCGCGCTGGAGCAGGTCCATGCGCTGGGTCTGCTGCACCGCGACATAAGCCCGGATAACATCTATATAACCTCGAGCGGTCAAAGCCGTCTTTTGGATTTCGGTGCGGCGCGCTTTGCGACGGGCGGTACTAAGAGCGTCTCCGTAATATTAAAACATGGCTACGCTCCCGAGGAGCAGTATTCCAGCCATGGCAATCAGGGCCCGTGGACGGACGTATACGCCATGGGCGCGACACTTTACCGCTGCATAACGGGCATACTCCCGCCGGATTCCATCGAGCGCATACACGCCGATACCTTAAAAAAGCCGAGTGAGCTGGGCGTGATTTTGAGTGAAAATGCCGATAACGCGATAATGAAGGCGCTTTCGCTAAAGACCGCCGAGAGATTTTCGAGCATGGGCGATTTTCGCTGCGCACTGCTTAATGGCGAAATCAATTCTGCCGAGGTATCAAAGACTGTATCGCAAACCGATATCTCTTCAAATAGTCCCAAAAAAAGCTCGCGCTTTTTGACTTATCTAAAGAAAAACCCCGCAATGATGTGGATATTGGGCGGAGGTCTGGTCGCGGTCATCGCGCTCATAATAATACTTCCCCTCGCGCTCTCCCCCGTCAAAGAGGCGGACGACAAGCCCTCCCCCTCTCAAACCACCGCGCCGATAGAATCGACCCAGCCGACCGTCGCGCCCATCGCGCCGCAGCCGTCTGAAAATGCGCCCGCAGCGTCCGCCGAGCAGGACCTCGGCATATACAACGCGACAATAGCCATCCCCGCTAATTATACTCAGCAGGAAAACGCTTATAGCTATATAGACAAAGAAAATTCACGCCTGATCGCCCTGATGGACTATACATGGCGGTTAGACGTCCCCATTTACTCACTAAAGGACATCGAAAACCACCACAAGGAGATAACCGATGCTATAATGCAGAAAATGGATCTCGGAGGGTCATACAGCATTATTACCGCGGGAGCGGATACCATAAACGGCGTTGATGCATATCAAATCTATTCCACCGTCAAGGAAAACGACGAAACTGTGGATTTCCTCATCGAGGCGATAGACGGTAAAAACGACTTTGGCTGTTATATCCTCATCGGCTGCTATCCCTCCGGCGACAGCAATGCGCAGGAGGAGGTCTACGGCGCTATCAGTACGTTTACCAGCAAGGGCGCGATAGACATCTCATACGACGTCGTTTCAAATTCCTCCGCAGACCTCAAGCTGATATGCGACAAATCGCTCATCAAGGACTCCAAGAGCAGCGAATTTAAGCTGCCTAACGGAAAGTCAGGAACTGCCTTTATTCTCTATTTTTCAAGCGACACCGAGCAGTATATCGAGATAGAAAAGGGATATCCCGCAGGCGAAAACGCTAAGGAATGCATGGACTACCTGCGCGGCATATGGAAAAAGGCGTCCGGCGCGACTTTGGAAAAGAAGGGCAAGCAGTCCGCGGGCGGCGTGGTTTGGAATACGCAGAATATAAGCTATAACGGAAAGTCGGTCATTATCGCGACGGCGGATATCGATGGCGAGCCGTTTATAGTTGGAATGAACACGGATAAGGCCAATTCCGAGACCGCCGAGGCGCTGTTTGCGGACGTCATATCAACAGTGCGCCCGTTATCTTAAAAAGATGAGCAGCATTAAATACGACATACACTGCCCGCGCAGAATGGTGATATACGCCGTGTTTGACGTGTTGGATGAGCTGGGCGGCATATACGAGCAAAGCATTATAGGCGATATCAAGGCAAACGTAAGCCTTTTTAATCAGACGAGGGAATATGCTATCGCCGTGACCGAGCTTTCACCCGACTCATCCATACTTCATATAACACAAAAATGCCCGCCCGATGCATATTTGCAAGAGGATTCCATGTCGCTTAATCTCCTAGCGGACGATATCCTAAACTATATCGAGCGCGAAAAGATAATTTAACTAAAAAAAGGACGATAGCTTTAATGCTTTCGTCCTTTTTGCTTTAATCTATCAGATCAGAATAGGCATGTCTGCGCCGAATCGGGCAGTGAGCCGAAGCACCCCATCTCCTTCATCATCTCCGCGGTGCTCGCCGAGAGCTTAGCCTGCTTTCGCAGATCCTCAATGGAGTTATACTCGTTTTTCTCACAGACCTTCGCTAACTTTTCCGCGCCCTTTTCGCCCAGTTTGGGTATGCTCAGGAAAGGTATGCGCAGGTTGTTTCCCTCGACGACGAACTTCTTCGCGCAGCTCTTTGTGATGTCTATGGGCAAAAACGCGAATCCGCGCGCATACATCTCAAGCGCAATTTCGAGGTTTGTAAATAAGTCCTGCTCCGTCGCGGTGGCGGAATATCCCTTTGCCTCGATGGCAGCCATCTTGTTTAATATACTCTGCGTCCCGCCCAAAACGACCGTCGGGTCTATCGCGTCCACGCCTCTTACGGTAAAATATGTCGCGTAGTATTGAAGCGGATAATGCACCTTACAATACGCAATCCTCAGCGCCATGACGACGTATGCCACGGCGTGCGCCTTGGGGAACATGTACTTTATCTTTTTACACGAGTCGATGAACCACTCCTCGACGTTCGCCTCGCGCATCGCGGCCTCCTGCGCGGCCTGATTCTTCTCCTTGCCCTTTGCCCATTTGCCCTTTCTGACGCTCTCCATGGTGAAAAACGCCATCTTATGTTCCACGCCCTTTTTGACGAGATAGTTCATTATGTCGTCTCGCGTACAGATACAACCCATGAGGTTCGTCGTGCCCTCGGCTATGAGCTTTTCGGCGTTTCCCGACCATACGTCCGTGCCGTGCGAAAGACCGGATATTCTTATGAGCTCCTCCATCGTGTGCGGCTTTGTGGAGACGAGCATGTTTCTGACAAAGCGCGTACCGAACTCGGGAATGCCCAGCGTACCCACCTCAATGCCGCGTATCTGCTCGGGCTTTATGCCGAGCGCGTCCGTCGTGCTGAAAAGCGAAAGCGTCGCCTTATCGTTTAGCGGGATATGCTCCGCATCGAAATCCGGCTCGATGACCTCTATCAAATCCTGAAGCATCCTTATTACAGTGGGATTTTCGTGCGCGAGTATATCCAGCTTTACGACGACGTCATGCATCGAGTTGAAGTCAAAATGCGTCGTGGTGTATACCGAGTTTTTATCGTCCGCCGGCTTTTGTATCGCGGTAAATTCGTAGACCTCGCGCTCCTTGGGGATTATGACAAGTCCGCCGGGGTGTTGCCCCGTCGTGCGCTTGACGCCCTCACAGCCTGCGGCTATCCTCTGAATCTCCGCCTCGCTCGGCGTGATCCCTCTCTTTTCAAAGTACTTTCTCGCATATCCCGCCGCGGTTTTGTCCTTTACGCCGGAAATCGTGCCCGCCCTGTATACGTGCTTTTCGCCGAAAAGCTCGATAATAAACTTATGCGCATTTGGCTGATATACTCCTGAAAAGTTGAGGTCGATATCGGGGACCTTATCCGCATCAATTCCCAAAAACGTCTCAAACGGTATGTTATAGCCGTCTGAAATGTACTTTTCGCCGCATTCGGGGCAGATACCCTCGGGCATGTCCACGCCGCAGGTGTACTTCGGGTCGATGTTGAAGTCAGAGTGTCTGCAATTCGGGCAGACATAGTGCGGTGGGAGCGGGTTGACCTCCGAAATGCCCGCGGCGAACGCCGCCAGCGACGAGCCGACCGAGCCTCTCGAGCCGACGAGATAACCGTCATCATTTGACTTCTTGACGAGCTTCATCGCTATCCAGTAGAGTATTGCGTAGCCATTCCTGATTATTGAATCCAGCTCCCTGTCCAGTCTCTTTTTGATGTGCTCGGGCATGGGGTCGCCGTATATCCTGTGCATCTTGTCATATGCCGCTTTTCGCAGATCGACATCGGAATTGGGTATGGATGGCATCGCCGTCTCATTGGGGAAAAGCTGAATTTCATCCATCATATCCGCAATTTTGTTCGTGTTTGTCACGACGACCTCAAATGCTGCCTCCTCGCCGAGGTATGAAAACTCGTTTAGCATCTCATCCGTGGTCTTGAAGTACAGCGGCGGCTGATCGTCGCAGTCTTTAAAGCCCATCGCATCCTGAATGACCGCGCGAAACTGCGCATCCTTTGGGTCTAAAAAGTGGACGTCTCCCGTCGCGACAGTGAGCTTACCCATCTTCTTGCCCAGCTCATAGATGAACTTGTTGCAGGAATCTATCTGCTCCCTATCCCTCGCGCGGCCCTCTCTCACGAGGAACTTGTTGTTGCCGTAGGGCTGTATTTCAAAATAGTCGTAAAAATCGGCTATTCTCTCAATCTCGCTTTGCGGCTTATGGTCAAAGACCGCCTGAAAAAGCTCTCCCTCACAGCACGCCGAGCCGATGATAAGCCCCTCGCGGTATTCGATTATCTTGCTCTTGGGCATCCTCGGCTTTTTATAAAAATAGTCGATGTGCGCCATGGAGACTAACTTATACAGGTTGACAAGTCCGGTCATGTTCTTGGCATATATGACCGTGTGATACGTCTTTGCGCCGCGGATCCTGCTCTCGCTGTCCTCCGCGGTGTTGAGCGCGCTGAGAGAGTCCACTCCCCTCTCTTTAAGCTCGTCAAACATCTTTATTAAAATTTTAGCTGTACATTCCGCATCGTTTACCGCGCGATGATGCTTTAACGGTATTTTATAGTGATCGGCGAGCTTGTTTAGCTTATATGAACGAAGCTCGGGCAGGGCGATCTTCGCCACGGCTATGCTGTCAAGCGAATCGTTTTTAAACGAAAGCCCCAGCTCCTCGCATTTTTGTGAAACAAATCCCATATCGAAGCGCGAATTATGCGCGACTAACAGGCAATCGCCTATGTAATTTAAAAAGTCTGTCAGCGCAGACAACGTGTCCGGCGCGTCCGCTACCATCTCGTCCGTTATACCCGTCAATGCGACTATGTTTGCAGGTATGGGCATACCGGGGTTGACGAACGTCGCGAACGTGTCCACGACCTTGCCCTCGCGAATCCTCACCGCGCCAATCTCCGTTATGCCGCAAAACGCCGGGTTTAGGCCGGTCGTCTCAATATCGAAAACTATGAATTCGCCGTCAAACGAAGATTCTTTTCCGTCATAGACGTTGCCGAAATCGTCCACCATGTACGCCTCGATGCCGTAGAGTATCTTGACGCCCGTGTCCTTTCCCGCGCCAAACGCCTCAGGGAACGCCTGAACCACGCCGTGGTCGGTAATGCCTATCGCCTTATGCCCCCAGGCTTTTGCGCGCGAAACATATCGCTTTGCGCTGCAAAGAGCGTCCTGCGCGGACATCGTCGTATGAAGATGCAGCTCGACGCGCTTAAACTCGCTTTCGTCCTTGACCTCTTTTTTAGGCACGGATATCATGTCCGCCACGCTGAACTGCATATCTCGCGCGAAGTCGTCGTAGTCGTATTTTCCGCGCACTCTAAAGCACGCGCCCGGCTTTATCATGTTGGCGTGTTCGTCGTGCTTTCCGCTCACAAATACCTTGAAGCTCAATGTATTCGTGTAATCCGTCATTGTGAACAGCACGCGCGTGTACATCCCGTCCTTGGGATAAGTCGCCTCTGCGGAGATGACCTCGCCCTCCACGACAGTCGTTATCTCCTTAGCTATCTCGTTCATGGCTATCGGCTCGCCCGTAAACTCGTCGCCGAACACCGCGTTTCCCGTATATGCAGCGCGTTTGCGGCGTCCGCGCGATGCAGCAAAATTCTGCTTTTGCGGGGGCGCGTATGCGGGCGCAGGCGGGGGCGGCGCCTGCCTCATGACGGGCGGCTCGGCGGACATGGGCGCGTCGTCCCAGGGGAGGTCCTCCGGCGCAGCCTTCGCGGCCTTGGGCGCGCTTTCGTTATGCGCCTTATTAAGCGCGTTCGCTTGCTTCAAGCGCTCGCGGTATTCCTTTCGCTCCGCATCATAGGATGAAGCGTCCCCCGCCTCGTCTATCAGCTCGCGTATCGCGATATCCATATCAAAACAATACGAAAACAGGTTTTCTATCCTCTCGGGCAGTCCAAAAGAGCGGAAAACCTCCGCCGCCATTTCTTTTTTAAACGTTATGTCTATGAATTTTCCGTCAATATCCAGCTTCGCGTCATTTAAAAAAGGCTGAATAGCAGCCTCCTCCTGAATAAGCGAGTCGATAAACGTCTTTTTAAAGAGCTCCTCGTCATCTTTAAGCCGGTCGTTCGGCTGAATGAGTATGACATCCAGCCTGCCCGAAAGCTCGTTTAACTCCTTTACGACGTAATTTTCGAGTATTTGTGCGCGCCCCGGCTTTTGCAGCTTATCCGACCTTAAAATGAGGACGTATTTCCCGCGCTTTCGCGAAAATCCGAAGCGCTCAAACGTCAGTCCCTTGAATTTCTCGCCCGCAACGAGCGCCCGTATGCTTTCCTCTGCCTTTGACATTACCTTACCATCTCTTCTATATTATCCATGAGCGCGTCTATCAGCTTGTCCTCGGGATATTTCCCCAAAAACTCGCCCTTTTTGAAGAGCACGCCCACTCCGTCGCCGCCCGCTATTCCGATGTCGGCGTCCTTTGCCTCGCCCGGACCGTTCACGACGCAGCCCATCACGGCGATTTTGATGTTTTTGTCTATGTGACTTGTGCGCCGCTCGACCTCTTTTGCGAGCTTTTCAATATCTATCCTTGTGCGCGCGCATGTCGGGCAGGCTATCACCTCACAGCCGAACGCCCGCACGCCGCTGTATCTCAAAATATCCTTTGCCAGCGCGATCTCGCTCACCGGGTCGCCCGTGACGGACGCACGGATGGTGTCGCCTATGCCGTCTATTAACAGTGCGCCTATGCCGATTGAGGATTTCACCATGGAGCTGTTGAGCGTCCCCGCCTCCGTCACGCCGAGATGCAGCGGATAATCGCGCAACGCGCTCATCTTTCTGTATGCCGCGACGGTCTGCGCCACGTCAGAGGATTTCAGCGATACGACTATGTCATAAAACCCCTGTTTTTCTAACAGCTCGATGTTTTCAAGCGCGCTTTTCACGAGCGCCTCCGTCCTGTCTCCCGACGAGTCCTTTAGCGAACCCGTATTCGCGCCCACGCGTATGGGAACGCCGTGCATCCTCGCCGCGTCTGCGACGGCGGCTATCCTGCGCTCATCGCCTATATTTCCCGGATTTATGCGCACCTTATCCGCACCCGCCTCGATGGCGGCTATGGCGATCTTATAGTCAAAGTGAACATCCGCGACTATCGGAACATCCACTCTGTCCTTTATGTTTTTAATGTTTTTCGCCGCGTCCACGTCATATGCCGCAAGGCGCACTATCTCACAGCCCGCGCCGCATAGCGCTGAAATCTGCGCGCATACGGCGTCCGTGTTCTTGGTGTCCGCGGTCGTCATGGACTGTATCGCAACGGGCGCTCCCCCGCCTATCTCGACATTTCCTATTTTAACTCTTCTCGTCATCCCTTTATCAATCTGAACACGTCCTGGAAGGTGAGCAGTATCATGAGGCCGAACAGCAAGATCAGCCCCGCAAAATTGACATATCCCTCGACCTTTCTGGAAACGGGCTTTCTCCTTATCTTTTCAATTATTATAAACACGAGCCTTCCGCCATCCAGCGCGGGGAAGGGCAGCAGGTTGAATATGCCGAGATTTAGGCTCAAAAGCGACGCAAGCCTTAAAATATTTTCAAAGCTGCCCGTCTTTACCGTCTCGCCCACCGCCTGCGTCATGCCCACAATGCCCGATAATTGGGATGCGTCAAGATGCTTTAGAGAGTCAAACAGCACGCTCAGCATCTGCCATGTGAACAGGAATATCCACTTAAAGCTCAATATGAACGCCTCAAAAAAACCAAACGTCTTTCGCGCCAGCCCCAGCGAAACGCCCATCATCCTGCCGTTTTCACTCTCGACCGTGTCCACTCCCATCGTTTTAAGCTCGCCGTCTCTTTCGACGGTTATCTCAACATGCTCGGAGGTCGAAATTATGTCGCGCTGTAGGTAGAATTCGGAATAAAAGTCGATGTGCGAGCCGTTTATGCCCGCTATTACGTCGCCCTCCCTAATTCCCGCTGTCTGCGCGGGCGAGCCGTCCTCGACCTTCGCTATCGTCACGGCATAATCGCCATAGCAGGACAGCGCAATAACGGCTATCAGAACAGCCAATAAAATGTTCATCACAGGCCCAGCCAAAATCGTCAAAAAGCGCCTGCCTATGGGCGCGTTGTTAAACGCCAGCGGGTCGTCGGGGATTTCATCATCTTCGCCGTGGAACTGTACGTATCCGCCCAGCGGCAGCCACCTCAGCGATATCTTTATCCCGTTTTTGACCTTGCTTATTATCTTTGGCCCGAAGCCTACAGAAAACTCGTTTACCTTTATCCCGCTCTTATATCCCACTATGAAATGCCCGAACTCGTGCAAAATCACGAGGAACATCAACAGCAGAAGCGTATATATTATTGTAAGTATCCAGTCCATCGAGATACCCCCTGACTATTTTTTTACAGCGTCAAACCGCCCGCGCAAAAGCTCCTTATCTCCCTATCCGCCTCATAAATATCCTCAAAGCTGTTTACTTTAAGGTCTGAAAATCTCACCATAGCCCGCTCAATGACCTTGGGGATATCGGAAAATCCGATCTTATCCTTTAAAAACCAATCCACGGCGAACTCATTCGCACAGTTTAATACGAGCTGGAGCGCGCCCCCGTCCGCGATAGCCTCATACGCCAGCGCAAGACATGGGAATTTTCGCATATCCGCCCTTTCGAAATGCAGTGATGACACCTTGAACAGATCCAGCCTATCCACCACGCGAGTGTTTCTCTCGGGGTAGTTTAATGCGTATTCTATGGGCAGTCTCATGTCCGGCGCACCTAACTGCGCCATGACCGCCCCGTCTTTATACTCGACCGCGGAGTGAACGACGCTTTCGGGATGCACTACCACGGTTATCTTGGACGCATGGATGTCAAACAGCCAGCGCGTCTCCATAATCTCCAGTCCCTTGTTCATCATCGTGGCGGAGTCTATGGTTATCTTCTGCCCCATCGTCCACGTAGGATGCTTGAGCGCCATCTCTTTAGTAATGTCCTTCATCTGCTCTAAGGCAAACGACCTGAACGGCCCGCCGGACGCCGTCAAAAGGATCCTTTCCACGTCATTTATATCATTCCCGCGCAGGCATTGAAATATAGCCGAAAGCTCGCTATCCACGGGGAGAACGGGCGTGCGCGTATCGTCCATCAATTTCCTCGCGACGGCGCCGCCGCAGACCATAGCCTCCTTTGACGCGAGCGCGACGGGTATGCCGTTTTTAAGGCAGTATTCAAAAGCGGGCAATGCCGCAATGCCCAAAATCGAGAGCAGGACGATATCCGCCCCCTCACATGCGCACAAAATGCCCTCCTTGCCGTAAAACACCTGCGTATCCTCGGGCAGCTCGTTTTCATCCAATAAAACCGAGCCGGAAAAGCCTATGCGCTGCGGCTTAAACTCCGCGGCAAGCTCATAGACGTCCCTTATGCGCGAATGTGCAGTCATCGAATATACGCAAAAACGGTCGCTCATCTGAGAGATCACGTCAAGCGCCTGTCTCCCGACAGAGCCGGTGCAGCCCAGCACAGCGACCTTTTTCCTCTTAGATTGCATATTGTTCCCCTATACCCCCATTATCATGAAAAAGAAGATGTATGAATACGGCATTATAAACAATATGCTGTCCAGTCTATCCATTATGCCGCCATGCTCGCCCAGTATCCTGCTATAGTCCTTTATGCCGAAGCGGCGCTTTACCAACGATGCGGATAGGTCGCCAAGCTGCGAAAGCGCGGATAGCAGCACGGAAAACAGCATGTACGCCCAAATGACGATGCCCGAATGTCTGAAAATTATCATGACGAGAGCCGCGCCCAGCGCACCTCCCACGAGGCCGGCTATAGCGCCCTCTATGGATTTATGCGGCGAGATGCTCGGGCAGAGCTTGTGCCTGCCTATGGCACTGCCTATGAAATACGCCATCGTGTCCGTGAGTATGGATATCGCCGCAGTCGCTATCATCACAAAGCGGTTCGTCTCGGGTGAAACGAACTCCATCCCGCCCGAACGAATTATTGTAGCATAAAAGAACATGAACAGCGCCTGCGGATAAAAGAAGGAAAAACAGCCCTTTATCACGCTGTCCATAGTGTATTTTTTTATAAAGAGCGACGCCGTGAAAAGCGCACACACGAGCAGTGCGCACGTCACAAAAGCGCCCGCAAATCCGAAAAAGTAAAACGCGGCGGGCAGCAACAGCGTGAATGCAAATAATATGGGTCTGCAAACGGGGTCGCCGTCCGAGCCGACCGCGCCGCTCATCTCATACTCCGCCATCATCGCCAAAATGACCATTCCGATAAAGAGCGGCCATCCGTTTAAAAACAGCAGCCCCGCGACGACGGACAGCATGACTATGGCTATGATTATCCTTTGGGCCAGCTTACTCATACGCCACCGAACCTTCTGTTCCTGTTTTGGAAGCTCTCTATCGCCTTGTCAAGCTCTCTTTCGTCAAAATCCGGCCAGAATACATCCGTAAAATACAGCTCGGAATACGCCGTTTGATACGCGAGGTAGTTTGAAAGGCGCTGTTCACCGCTCGTCCTTATGACGAGGTCGGGGTCGGGCAGCCCCTTTGTCATTAGGCAATCTTCAAACGTCTGCTCATTTATCTCGTCGATCTCTCCGTCGATGAGCTTCTGCGCGGCTTTTTTCGCCGCAGCGACTATCTCCGCGCGCGAGCCGTAGTTTATCGCGACTGTCAGCTTTAAGCCCGTGTTGTCCTTTGTCTTTTCCTCGGATTCCTCGATCGTTCGGCGAACCTCCTCGGGCAGCTCCTCTCTAAAGCCTATCGAACGGAAAACGACGTTCTTTTCACATAATTCCGCAAGCTCTTTTCTCAAATACTCCACAAGCAGACTCATGAGCACACCCACCTCGTCCTTGGGACGCTTCCAGTTTTCAGTGGAAAAAGCGTAAAGCGTCAGCGCCTCTATGCCTATATCGGAAGCGTATTGTACGATTTTATGCACGGTCTCCGTCCCCGCTCTGTGTCCAAAGCTGCGGGGCATCATCCTCTTTTTCGCCCATCTTCCGTTTCCGTCCATTATTATGGCAATATGCCTAGGTATGGTTTTATCACTCATTTCAAATCTCCGTTAAAAATGCGGATACGACAATATGAGCGCCGCGCTCGTCCATCCTGACGCGCAGCACCCGCATGTCGTCCGCCCCCTCCACGCCGCGAAGCGAGGAATATATGTCTACATCGCAGGGTATGCCCTGTTCATTAAAATGACAAAGCACCTCTTTTAAAGGCAAACCGAGGAATGCTCCTGCGTGAGTATCCTCGGTGTATCTTTCGATCAAACTTCCATTATCTCCTTTTCCTTATCCTTTACGGTATCATCTATCTTCTTGATGTACTTATCGGTAAGGTCCTGGATCTTCTTTTCGTAGTTTGCCGCGTCGTCCTCGGTTATCGTGCTCGCCTTCTTATCCTTTTTGATCTGCTCATTGGCGTCTCTTCTTATGGAGCGGATGGCGACCTTCGTCTCTTCGCCGTATTTGCGGCAGACCTTGACTAGCTCCTTTCTTCTCTCCTCCGTTACTTCGGGGAAAACCAGCCGTATGAGCTTGCCGTCATTCGTAGGGTTAATGCCTATATCAGAGGCTAAAATAGCCTTTTCAACGGCCTTTAACATGGATGCATCCCAAAGTGATATGGTGAGTACCCTAGGCTCAGGGACAGCCAAGTTGCCTATCTGAGGAATGGGCGTCATCGTACCGTAATAATCTACCATTATTCTGTCTAACAGCTTGGGGTTAGCTCTTCCGGCTCTTACTCCTCCGAGATCGTTTCCCAGCGCCTTTAAGGATTTCTCCATTTTATCGTTTGCTTTGCTAATAGGTTCGTATTCCATAATATGACCTCCGTGGGTTTATAACTATATTTTACTAAAAAAATGTGATATGCACAATAAAAATTTGTAAGCGTTTTATGAACATTGCGCTCAGGATATGAGTGTGCCCATCTTTTCTCCCTTGACCGCGCGCACGATGCTGTTTTCCTCGCTCAGGCCGAACGCCAATATGGGGATGTTGTTCTCCATGCACAGCGTGACCGCGGTGGTGTCCATCGCGTGCAGCTCGTTCGTGATGAAGTCCATAAAGGGTATCTCATCCAGCTTCTTGGCATCGGGATTGATCTTCGGGTCGCTGTCATAAACGCCGTCCACGTTCTTCGCGAGCAGTATCAGCTCAGCGTCCATCTCAGCCGCTCTCAGCGCGGTCGCGGTGTCCGTAGTGAAGTAGGGGTTGCCCGTGCCGCAGGCGAAAATGACTATCCTGCCCTTTTCCAAGTGCCTTACAGCCTTGCCGCGGATGTACGGCTCTGCAATCTGGCGCATCTCGATGGCGGTCTGTACGCGCGCGCTGCCCCCGAGCGAATTTATCGCATCGGATAATGCGAGGGCGTTTATGACCGTCGCGAGCATACCCATGTGGTCGGCAGTCGTCCTGTCCATGCCCTTGCCCGCTCTGCCTCTCCAGATGTTGCCGCCGCCGACGATTATGCCGACCTGAACGCCCATTTTAGAGACCTCGACTATCTGCTCACATACGCTGTGGACGATGTCGAAATCGATGTTCGCCTTGTCGGAGGAAAGCGCCTCGCCGCTTATCTTTAAAATAACTCTTTTATACTTTGTCTGCATGTTGAAATTATCCTCTCAAACCGAAGCATGAAAATATTTTGTTAAACACTTCTATTTTCTTTAATGATACCAAAAATCACGTGTTTATGCAAGATAAAAAAGCGCACTCGGAAAATTCCTCGCAACTCAAAAACGGGCTTTATTCCCTAAAACCCGTTTCACTGACTTCATTTTTAGACTTGACATAGCCAAATACGTTCTCCATCTCCGCAAGCTCCGCCTTGCAGATGAGGTATACCATGCCGGATATATCCTGCTTATTTTTAAAATCCCTGAATGACCTGCGGTATTTTGAAGTGCTTGATATATTCACGGGCAGAAAGCCGTTGTTTATGAGCTGCTGATTTAGCAGCATCCTCCCCGTTCTGCCGTTTCCGTCCATAAACGGATGGATATACTCAAACTCTATATGCCGCTTCGCCAGCTCTATGAGCGCTTCTTCCTTATTATAAATCTCATTGAGCGTCCGAGCATAGCTCCTCATAAGCTCCGGCACTTTTGAAAAATCGGGCGGATAATATACCGCATCTATTTTATTTGCAATATAGACATTTTCACCTCTGTACGCCGCCTTTTTGACGTTTAATATCTTCCTGTTTACCTCTTTTATCCATTCCTCGGTGATATCCCTGCCCCTCGGGTCGAGCAAGGATATCGCCGAAAATAGCCGCTTTGCTTCTTCGTATTCCGAGTACTTATGTCCCGCCCTCACCTCATCATAATCTATTAGCCAAACCGTTTCCTCCAAAGAAAGCGTATTTCCCTCAAGGTGGTTGGATGACCAACAGAACTGATAGCTGAAATTTTCATAGTACGGCTTGTGAATAAGAGGGTCTTTAAAATAACTCATCACTTCAGGCAGCTTGGATATAATTTGCTCAATATATTTTGAATTGTCAAACATCATTTTCAAATCACCTTTTTCGCGGTTTCCAACGCTCGCCTTTCTCGGGCTTTTATTTGCATCATGAATAATAACCCGGTATTTCAGCTATCTGATGCTATTAAGTATACCCTAAATGCTATAAAGTGTCCACATCGCAACGAACTTTTGAATAATTCTTTTTTTACACAAAATCCCTCTCCAAACCGGAAAGGGATCCTGTATTTTCATTTATTCGCTTATTTCTTAGTTGTAACCGTCTTTGCCTTGGACCATGCGGAGTAGACGTTATAGCTCTTTGCGCCTATCTTTGTGGTCTTATAGCTCCTGACCCTTACGTAATACTTCGCGGACGCCTTGAGCTTGGTCACCGTCTTTGAAGTCGTCGTGTACTTGGCTATCGTCGCAGTCTTTGTCGTCTTTGCCGTGAACTTGGAGGACGTCGAGTACTGTACCTGATAGCCCGTTACGTAGCTCTGCTTTGCCCATGTAGCCTTGAAGCCCTTGGAGAGCGCCGTCAGCTTGGATACGCTCATCTGCTTGCCGCGGATAGCGAACGTGAGCGTCTTTGTGCCGGTATAATTGCCCTTCATCGTGACTTTTACGGTGTACGTACCCGGGAGCTTTCTGCCGGAAGCATAGCTGACCGTGTAATTGGAGGAAGCGATCTTCTTGCCGTCGGCATCCGTCACCGTGACAGCGGGCTTTTTGACCTTGCCGTCATATGTATACAGCGTCGCAGCGAGCTTTACGTTTAACGTATTGACGTTTATCTTTTCCGGCTCGTTTATCGTTATCAGCCTTAGCGCCGTCAAATCGCGATTCTGCGTACTCGTGACCTTTATTATCACCTTACCCGCGCTGATGGGGGTCAGTAAGCCGTTCTGGTCTATCGTCGCCTTGCCCGTGAAGTCGATGACCTCCCAAGCGACGTCATTATTGAGCGACTCGGGATAGGTCACGGCGGTATATTGCTCAGGCTTTCCTATTGTTGCAACGTCCGCGCCGTCTATGCCCTTTATCTCTTTCGCCCTGACGTCTATCTCGTGCGTCGCGGCGAGCTTGCCGTCCGCCGTCTTTGCGGTTATTACCGCGTGACCCACGCCGATGGCCTTTATCATGCCGAAAGAGCCTACCGTAAGCACGTTTTCATCTGAGCTTGACCAAACTATCTTTCCTTCATAGCCTTCGTCAGAAACCTTCGCAGTGAGCTTGGCTATCTGACCGAGATATATCTCATTTACGCCCGATATGCTCATCATGCTGTCCTCGGGCAGGTTTGCGTAGGGAATATATCTTATAGCATCCAGCGCGACCATATATCCCGTTGACTTGGGATTCTTAAACCCGAGAGAATCGCCCGTGACTATGCGCAGAGTATGCTTGCCCTGCTTGACTATGCCCGTATCAAACGCGATTACCTTGCTGATGAGCGTGCCCGAATACGTGTCCATATATCCTATGAACTCGCCGTCGAGGTATATCTTCGCCTTGCCCATCTCGCGGTTTGTCGATACGATTATCTGCGCACGGCTGCCGTTGAATGTGAACGTCGCTTCGGCGCTGTTAAGATATGTCTCATCGCCGCCAATGCACCTCGTTCCGCCGTAGCCCGTAGAAGAGCCCTTGATATACTTTATCTGCGCGGCGTGGTCGTTTACGGTTATCCAGTTGTCCTGCGTCTCCTCACCGATGTACTTTATCGCATCGAATGCGAGCATCGTGCCGGTAGAGGCGTCGTTCTTCTCGCCCTCGACCTTTAGGGTTATCTTGTGTTCGCCGTAGCCTATTATGCCCGAATCGAATCCTACAAACGCCCTCTTGATGGAGGGAGAATACGTGTCGGCATATCCCACGAACTTATCATCGAGATAGACCTTGCCCTTTCCTAACTCGCTGTTCGCGGTGAATATGAGCTGTACTCTTTCACCCTTGAAGGTGTAGCTTAGCTCGCTTCCCGCGTTTAAGTACATCTCGTCGCCGTTCACAAGCTCCGTGGAATGACCGTAGCCGTTGGAGTAATTGCCCCAATAGGTGATGTCGTTATCGTGATCGTTCACCACGACAAAGCCGCCGCCCGCGCTTATCGTCTCAAAGCGGATGAGGGGGACCATCGTGCCGGTAGAAGCGTCGTTCTTGTCGCCGTTTATGACGAGCTTTACGTTATGCGTGCTGTCCGTCAGCTTGTCCGTGCCAAACAGCTCGACGTTCGGCTCATAGCTGGGCGCATATGCGTCCGCATAGCCTATCAGCTCGCCGTCTACGTATACCGCCGCTTTGCCCAGCTCGGAATTCTTGTTGCCGAATATCTTTAAGGAATAGCCGTCAAAGCTGAAAGTGACCTCGTTATCAGGATTCGTGAGCTTCGCGCCGTCGTAGTCGTATGCGATACCGGGGTTAGAGTACGTCACGAATTCGCTGTTCGCGGCGATGCTCCTCGACGTCTCATAGCCCTGGCTCTGTGAGTTGGAGGCTATGAATCTGCGTAAAGGTACCATGCCCACGCCCGTCGAAGCGGGGTTCTTGTCGCCCTTTATCATGAGCTTTAAGGTATGCGTACCCTGCTCAAGCCCGTCTATTCTGTAAAGCTCCGTGTCCAGCTCGAGAGATGCGGAATATGCATCCATATCGCCGTGCTTAACGCCGTCCACGTATACCTCTGCACGGCCGAGCTCGACGTTCTTATCGCCCATTATGCGCAGACTCATGCCCTTGAATTTGAGCGTGACCTCGTTATCGGGATTAACGTACTTTCCGCCGTCAAAGTCATATGCCACTCCGGGATTGGTGAAGGTCGCCTCGGATACGTAGTAGACCGTTTCCTTATCCGTATCCTCCTCCGGGTCGGCGGTTATCTCAAAGCGCCTTATCGGGACCATGCCCGTGCCCGTGGACGCCTCGTTCATGTCGCCCTTTACCTCTATTCTGAGGGAGTGCTCCGCGTTTGCGAGTCCGGAAATTCTGAATATCTCTACATCCGGCATGTACGACGCCGCATACGTGTCGATATCGCCCACGAAGTTGTTATCTACATATACCGCCGCCTTGCCGCACTCGGAATTCTTGTTTCCGAATATCTTTAACATGCTGCCCGTAAAGCTCATTGTCACGATATTTTCGGGGTTAATGAGCTTCGCGCCGTCGTAGTCATACGCGATAGAGCCGTTAGAATAGCTTACTGATTCATCCGATGCGGCTATCGTCGTCACCGTAGAATCCTTTATGCCGAGGTCGGATAAGCTCTTTTTGAGCTGCTCCTCATCCACCGCCGTGACTGCGGATGCGTGCTCATGGCCGTAATTCACGAGATTTAAGAGAAGTCTCTTGCAGTTTACGTTCATGTTATCCGTGAGCAGGTCGAGCGCATTTATCGTGTAATAGCCGTTGAAGTACTTATAAGTACCCATGCCGATGCCGTTTGACGCGCCGCCCATCAGAGGCAGACCCTGCGCCATCATGACTAATACGTTAGTCTCCTCCGGCATGTCCATATCCACGAAATAGCCGTTGACGTCGCCGCTCTTATTAAACGAAGCCAACAGCTCCGTGCCGAACATCGCGGGGGATAACGCGCCCTGCTTCAATCCCGCAAAGAGGGTATCGCCCATCGCGATATGCTCCGCGTGATAAAGCGCGGACTGCTCACTGAAGCCGGTGTACTTCCTCCAGCTGCCCTTGTTCGTGCTGGGTATGCGGTTTAATCCCGCGCCTAAGCTGTCCTTATCGAGTATCGCGACATACGCGCCCGATGCCATCTTCTCATAAACCGCCTTCCAGAATGCGTCCGTCTGGGGTGCGTTCGAGCCGATAAGTATGACCTCGCCGTCCTTTTTCTCGGATGCGTTAAACTCGCTTACCGTCATGCCCTGCTCTTTAAACAGCTCTGTGACGTCTTTCGGGAAATCGCCCGCGAGGGTGACCTCTTTTTCCTTAGCCGCGCCCGTATTGTCGATTATCTCAAATTCATAAGATGTGTTCGTGGGCTTATAGCCGTCGCTGTTGAGCTTAGCTTCAAAGGTATATCTGCCCGCAGCGAAATCCAGCTTGATGCTCTCGTCAAAGACCTCATACGCGAGAGGCGCTTTCGAGCCGCTCTCGACCTCAAACGCGACGTTCTTCTTCTCATAGACGGTCTTGCCGTCTGCGTCCTTTATCACAAAATCAGCAGAATAATCGCCCGCGGGGAGGACGTCCTCCGTCGCGATATTCGCCCTGAAGCGCTGTATGCTGCCCTTTTCCGCGGCAAATGAGGTGTTATCTAACAGATAAGCCCAGCAAAGCGGCGCGAACATGTCGGAGAATACCTCCTTTATACCCGTCTTCCAGTCGCGGAAGTTATCCATAAGGCCCTCGCCCAGGCTCTGCGCGTCCGAAAGAGAGGTCGCGCCCACACCGTTTAAGCGGCCATTTGCTCTGATGTAATTCATAAGAGCGTATCTCTGAAGAATGTTGTTGCTCTCAGAATCCTTGGTCACATCCTCGGGCGTATCGTATATCTTATTTAAACCGTACTTATTATATATACTCGTTATTCCGTTAACTACATTATTCGAAAGACCTGTGGTCATGTAGCTGTTCGGGTCTGCCCCGTTGATCGTGCGCTTATAAGCGTCTAAGAATACGTTGGGCGTGTTGCCCGTTCCCGTTTCGCTTATAAACGTAGGCTGATCGCCGTCCTTGCCCAGCTTGTAGATGCTCTCATAGGCCTCATCCTCAGAGAAGGGATAGTTGGGATAGAAATGTACGTCACCAGGAGAATCGGCCTTTTCTCCCTCGCCGCCCAGCATGACGTCCCATGTAGTCGAGCCGGAGTTTGAAAAGCTGCCGTAGGAATAATCCCTGTCCCATCTTCCTGAGCTGAAGCAGACGAGCCTTGTCTCGTCGTATTCACGCAGCTCGGTCAAATACTTCCTCGCCTTGTTCGTCCTCGCGTCGGACGCGTTTACTTCGTTTAAAAAGCCCCAAATAGCCACTGAGGGGTGGTTTCTGTCCCTTATGACCATCTTGGTATACATCTCGCTGTCCCAGTGGTTCATGCCCAGCCAGCTCTGCGAGCTTTCCTCATAGGCGAGCATACCCACCTCGTCACAATAGTCGAGCACCTCGGGCATTATGGACATCGCGATAGACCTGAAGCAGTTAAAACCCGCTGCTTTAAGCTGATCAATACCCTTAAACTGATATGTCAGATCTCTCGGGCTGCCCTGGAAGGTTATCGGGTCATAGCAGTTCTGATGCGTCGTCTTAAGCATGAAGCGCTTTCCGTTGAGATAGAAATAGCCGTCCTTCATCTCGATATGCCTGAAGCCCATGCGCTCGACAGAATACGTCTGTGTGTTTCCGCCCGTCACTGCGGTCACGTCAGCGTAATAGAGATTCGGGTTTTCAGTATCCCACAGCTTGAAATTATCGATGGTATAGTCAAGCTCGACCACGCTCTTGCCCTTGGGGAGGTCCTTTGTTAGCTTGTCCGTCGCGCCTAACTTTGCGCCCTTAAACTCGCCGTATACTGCAAAGAGATCAGTCTGCGCCTGCGCGCCCGTGGTGTTATTAACCGTTATCTCCAGCGCGACCTTGCCCGTGAGCCAGTCCGTCTTTGCGTAAACGTCCTCGATAAACACGCCGCCGCGCGTCAGGAGATTTACGTCCTGCCAAATGCCGCCGGCGTCCCAAAACGCGGGATATTCCGAATAGGACGCGACCTTGCACATGCCCGCGGGGTTATAGACCTTAACGGCTAAGAAGTTCTCACCGTCCTTTAAGACGTCTGTCACGTCAAACTCAAAGGGAACGTCCGAATTGTCGTTTGAGCCCAGCTTTTCGCCGTTCAGATATACGTCCGCGAGGCACTGCACCGCGTCAAACCTTATGAACTGCTTCATGCCCTCGCCCGCTTTTTTCGCGGTAAACTCCTTGGCATACCACGTATAGCCGTTATAGCTCGGATATGTCTCATAGATGTTTCCGGGGACTAAAATGAGGTCGGACTGCGCGGGATATTTTATCTTCGCGGAATAATCGGATTCACCGCCCGGATCCTTTACTATCTTCCACGCGCCGTTTAAGGTCATCTCCGTAAAATCGCCCGCAGAAGAATCAAACTTGACCTGTGCGACGTTTATGGGATGCTTGTCCCCCGCCGCCTTTGAGTTCACAAGGAAGGACTTGCCTACGCCTAAGATGTGGATGCCCTCATCGAGCTTTGTCGAAAAAACAAGCTCCTTTTCGCCCTGCTCGGCATAGAGGTCAATCTCTTTTGCGAAAATGCCGTCGACATACACCTTGACCTTGCCCATCTCGGGGCCGGTCACGGCGTAATACTCTACAGACGTGCCGGTGAACTTGCATTCAAAAAATGCATCCTGCGCATCTGCGGAGTAAACTCCGTCCTGTTCGCTCCAATCTCCGGTAAACGTGAAGTTTTCCGGCGTTGCATCTGTCGCTTCCGCCAAAACCGTCGTCATATTGGCAAACGCCGCTATGAACAACATCAATAAGCAGAGAACAAATGCGATCGATCGTTTTCTGTTCATTAAATGCTTCCTCCTGTTTATTTTTATAGCAATCATAATGCTATGAAAACTTTTCACTGTGATTAAAGCTACTGTTAATAAAATACGATGCTGTTTTATTTCTTCTCGTTAATTTATATCAAATATTATACCCCCCCCCCCTGTTTTTTTGTCAATACGCTATGATTTAATTTTATTATACTATACAATTTCCCCATAAAACAAGCAGTCTTACCTATTTTTTCATTAAAATCTCCGTGAGCGCGCGTCATATCATGAGTTGTTAATTTTTTGACAATATCGCTCTTTTGAGGTCATGCCGGCATTACCGCTTATCACGCTTTTTCGTAACTTTTTAATACTATCGCATTTGTCGTTCGCCATAATAATGTGGTATAATCCGTTAAAGGCATTTCACACCACATATCTAATGCCATAGTTCAAAAAAAGGAGCTTACTTTGACCATGAAAATCAAATTCAAACAGCTTATAGCATTGACCGCGGCGTTTATCGTCCTTTTAAGCGTATTTTCCGTCGCATATGCCAAGACAGGCTATGAGAGCATCAAGGATTGGGAAAAGCTGCGCGATGAATGCGGCAGTATAACGGCTTACAGGGAAGTTCTCGAAAGCCTCCCGAACGAATATAAGGACTATTTCGGCGAATACTCCTTCTGGGTACTCGACCTCGATTCCGACGACATCGACGAGATGATAGTCGCGATGACCTCGCTTGAGGGCAGCGAGCAGCTTCTCGTATACACATATAATAACGACGACGGCGCAAAGCTGCTCTTTAAGACCTCGCCGCCCGTCCCCATAAGATACGGCTTTTTCAAGACGGCTAAAGGCGCGCCCATGTATTCCATAGTGACCTCCACGGGAACGGGCGATATCGAGGAGGGCGAGCTCAGCCTCGCAAAAAATATAAAAAAGCTGCTATATAAAAAGACGAACACATACTCAATGGCCACGGGCGGCGGCTCTAAGTATAAAAAAAGGATCGAGGTCGATGGCTATTTCGGCGATGAAAAATACCTCGATTGGGGCCCGCTCGAATATAAGCAAATAGTAAATCACGACTTTAAGCTGGGCGTGGATAACTTCTCATTCGGTCACAACAGAAATCATGAGGTGAGCGCATTCACGGACATCGACTATAGAGAGGTCACGGACGAGCAATATGAGGACCTGACGAGCGGCAAGGGAGCATCTCATAAGGCGCTCATTGACGAGTATCTAAAGAGCGGCCCGGGCATCTGCTACGGCACGAACACACTTATGGACATCGTCAAAAATGGCGACATGGCCGCTTCCGAGCTCGAGCCGGATGCAAAAAGCACGTTTGAGCTAAAAAAGCCCAACGAGGATGAAAAGCTATATTGCTCTTTAAACTACCTCCATGCGTTTCAATACGATCCCGAGATAGAGTATGATTATTCGATGGATATCGGCAAGATTTTCCGTTTCGGTTTTAAGGACGATCTAAAGGCGCTCGTGAAGTCAATATCCCCTAAAAAGCAGCAGACGTTCAACTACCTGATGAGAGATGAGGGCGGACATTCCATACTCATCATCGGGCTTGACTATTTTAAGTCGCTCGGAGTGTACAGGATAACTCTATATGACCTCAACTCCATCTCGGACGGCACGCGCGAGGGCTATTTCAGCTATATGTTCATAAACGACGATTTTTCGGAGTTTGTCCTAAAGGATGAAGGTAAGCTCAAAACCGAAGATGATTTAAGAGGGCTGTTTATTCAGGACATGGGTCAGGTCATCAAGCTCGCCGATAAATCCCTCATAATAGGCGGCGGAGACCTCGATGAAGGTGAAAAGCACGATTCGACCGCGGATGACAAAAACGACGAAAAGACCGAGAATACCGAGAATAAGGACTCGACGGACAATATCGCAACGGTGAGCTATTGCCCGAACAGCACCGATTTCAAGGTCGTTTCGGATGCAGGCACGCTAACGGTTACGGACGGCATACCGACATCTAATGATTTTGAGGTTAAGAGCTATGCATCTCTGCTCTCGGGCGAGGGCATCACAGGTTCCGGATACATTTGCGCGCAGATACCCGCCGCAGACGGCTATACTATTGAATCATCCGGCGCAGTCGATATAAAGCTCATGACGGACGCCGAATACTACACGCTTAAAGCGGACAAGCTGACGAACGCCGTGCTGTCTGATGGAAGCATAGATGCAGACGGGCTTAACGGCAGCTTTGAGGCGGGCGCCCTCGCAAAGAGCGGGCTCGTGAAGCTGTACGGTCAAGCGGAATCCGACATTAAGCTGACGAGGCAGCACGACGATTTGACGTTCTCCTCCACCGCCGCGGCAAACGTAAGCACGGTGGAATTCTACGGAAACAACACGGTTAAAACTTACACCGATTTGGGCGATAAAAGCGAGCTGAAGCTCTCACAGGATGATATGAACAACACAGGCTTGCCCGTAATACTGCTTGTCGCCATAATACTTGCCGCCGCAGTCATACTCGCCGTCGTCATCCTGATAATAGTAAAAAAGAGACGCGCAAAATAGCCGCGCAAAAAACTGACTAATGTAAAAAATCCTCCGTCGTAATTGACAGAGGATTTTTTCGTTTTTGTAGTAATAGTTTTAGCCTTTTGCCCCCATGTTCATCCACGAAAGAGGGGGAAAACACACCATATTTACTTATTTTTAAGTAGTAACGGCTTTTGCCTTTTACCACCGTGTTCACTCCCCCGCAAGGGGGAGTGAATCACATCATTCTTACTTATTTTTTCGTTGTTACTGCTTTCGCCTTAGACCATGCGGAGTAAACGTTATAGTTCTTTCCGCTTATCTTGGTGGTCTTGTAGCTTCTAACTCTTACATAGTACTTCGTAGAAGCCTTGAGCTTGGTTACCGTCTTAGAGGTAGTCGTGTACTTGCTTATCGTCGCAGTCTTGGTCGTCTTTGCCGTGAATTTCGAAGATGTCGAGTACTGTACCTGATAACCGGTCACGTAGCTCTGCTTTTTCCACGTCGCCTTGAAGCCCTTGGAGAGCGCCGTCAGCTTGGATACCGTCATCTGCTTGCCGCGGATAGCGAACGTGAGCGTCTTTGAGCCGGTGTAGCTGCCCTTCATGGTGACCTTTACGGTGTACGTGCCGGGGAGCTTTCTGCCGGAAGCGTAGGTCACGGTGTAGTTGGAAGAAGCTATCTTCTTTCCGTTTGCATCCGTCACCGTAACAGCGGGCTTCTTGACCTTGCCGTCATAGGTATACAGCGTCGCCGCTAACTTGACCTTGAGCTTGCTTATATTCACCTTGGGTCTGACCGTTGCAGTAAACTGCTTTATCGCGCCTATCGAGCCGTTGTCCTTGGATATCGCCACTACTACGATAGTTCCCACGCTGTTCGCCTTTAACGCGCCGTCTATTATCGCCGCGTCGCCCGACATCACGAACGCCTCATATGCCTTGTTCGTGGCATTTTCGGGATATACGCCCACATCCAGCTTAACCGCCTCGCCAACGTATATATTGGGCGAATTGAGTATCTTCATGGATTCGACGCCTATGTTCTCGATAGTAACGGTTATCTCGTCAAAGACGTTTTCGTTCGCGTCGCTCGCCGCCCTGACGGTCACCTTGCCCGCCTTGACCGCCGTGAGCAGTCCGTTTTCGTCTATCGTCGCCTCGCCCGTCACGGGTGTGACAGACCAAACTATCTTCTGGCTCGCCTCCTCGGGGAGGATGGCCGCCGTGTACTGCGCAGTCTGCCCTATTTTAACGGTATCGGGGCCTTCGAGAACGACCGCCGCCGCTTCATAGTCCTTTAAGTACATAAATGCGTCAACTACGATCAGCGTACCCGTCGAAAGCGAGTTCTTGGTGTTTGTCGGGACGATCTTGATAGTGTGCTTGCCCGGGTCAAGCATTGCGCTTTCGAACACTACCTGCTGTTTGAGCAAGGAGGATGAATACCAATCCGCCGTCGTTATCTTTTGCCCATCGATAAAGATATCCGCCATGCCAAGGTCGACGTTCGTAGCGCTTATCACCCTTACCATCGTGCCTTCAAAGGTAAATTCGGCATATTCCCTTATTATCGTCTCGTCGCCGTTGATATATCCGCCGCCGCCCGAGCCTGCGCCGCTGCCTGCGCCGTATTTTATGCTCTCGTCCGTGTCGTTTACGCAAATGAACGCGTCGTCGCTGACCTTTTCTGTGACCGTCACCTCGACGCTGCCCTCAATGCCGCTGCCGTCCGTCGCCCTGGCCGTTATAGTGACCTTTCCGGGCTTATGCGAGGTGATGTATCCCTGCGCATTTACGGACGCGATGCGGTTATCAGAGCTTAGCCAGATAACGTCGCAGTTTGATGCGTTTATAGGCGTTATATCTGCTAAAAGCTTCGCGGTCTCCGCTAACTTCATGTTGACTGTTCCGCGAATTTCTATCTTTTCGACGCCTACGCCCTGCGTCTTTTCCTTTAACCAGACTATCTCGGAATCGTATTCCTTATCCATGCGGACGAGTATGCCGTCCTTCATGAGCTTTTCGCCCGTCGCGGTCACGTTTAAGTCGGTGTTGTCCTCAAAGGTCACCTCATATGTCGCGCCTGCCTTGAGGCCGTCGGGATATATCACCTTTTCCGTCTCGCTCTTTTTACCGGGGCGGAACAGGACTATAGAGCCCATGCCTATCTTTTCATTATAATATTCAAGACCATCCCAGTTGACTCCATCGGGAGAGGGCAGTATGTGGTAAACGTCGCAGTTTCTTAAAATCTGCCTCTGCTTCGCGTTATATATCGCGTATGTCTCCTTGGCTACCTCTATCTGATGATCGGTAAAGCCGGAAAGCGTCGTCGACGGGCAAACCATCATCGCGCCCATCAAACCCGTTCTTAAAGAATAATAATCCCATGCGTTCTGATCCGAATATGTTCCTTCAAGCGGCGGCCAGTCAATGGAATTATCCACCTTTAATTGAACGGGGTTGATCATATAAGAATCCGCATATGCAACATTCCTGTGAGCAAGCGCCCTGCCGCTATCCTCCGTCGTCATGAACGTCATGCGTTCAAGCGAGGTGAAGTCCTTTAACGCGCCGCCGCCCGAACAGTGCTCATAACGGAAGTTTGGCAGCTCGCTGTCGTTTATGAGCTGATCTAACACCCACATGAAGCCTTCATGAGAGGCGTAGTTGTTCGTTGCATCCGGCCCTTCAAGGTTGAAATCGCTTCTATAATAGTCGATATTCCACTCCTTGAGCCTGTATTTGAGTGCTCCAAGGTTCTTACTCCTGCCGTTCCAATCCGCAATAGATGTATCCTCATATGTCTGGCACATATATAGCGTCATCTTCATACCGTATGAATGTGCGAGATCACCCAAAATCATACCATTGGGCCATTTCGTGGGGTAAGGATTCCATTTTGACTGAAGCTCGGGTACAAAGCTGCCATCTGAGGGCGGGCTGTTAGGTACAGTCCACCAGTAATCCTGCTTTAAGAGTTGAACTCCCCAACTCGCGACATCATGCTCGGAGAGATAAGTCGTCCACTCCTCCTCGGAGTTAAATGGAAGGTGCAGCTCGACGAGCGGTTCATTCTCGTTTTCGCGCATTGTCTTTGTCATTCTGTGATTCCAATACCAGCTCTTCATCCTATTAGAGCCGTTATCTATCGAACCTTTGTACGCGCCGAAGAACATTCCGGGGATGACGAGATTATCGTCCGCATCCGCAACGCCGTCGCCGTCCTTATCGCCTGCATCTAACTTTCTCGTGACATTGCCACTGCTGCCCAGCGTCGCCTTGACCCTTATTTTGAGCGGGTCATCCTGCGTTTCGACAGTCATGTCGCCAAAGCTCCAATAATAGCCGTAGTATAATCCCTGGCCGCTGCTCGTCTGCAAGAGCTGGAAGGGCAGCCTGTGATTTCCGTTCCATACGGACACGTTAGTCACGTTTGAGCTATGCTCAAAGCCGCTGTCTATGACCTCCTCATACACCTTGCTCGTCATGTCAGACCCTGTATAGCTGCGCTTTTCAAAGTACGTGAGCGTGGTCTGGGAGTCCGCCGTGAGCACTATGTCACCCGATACTATGTCCGCATATTTGAACGTGAGCGTTTCACCCGATTTGTTCTCGATCTCCGCCCAATACTGTATGGGGCCGTTTTCGCCGGGATAAGCCTGCCAATATGCGGTCAGCTCCATCGCGGGGTCGGCGTTCGTGAACTTTATCTTTAACAGCTTGCCGTCCTTTTCGTCTATCTCTTTTCCAGCATATTTCCAATCCGTTGCCTTGCCGTTGACGGCGCCCACTAAGGGCATCTCCTGCGCCTCGGCGGGGGTTATCCACTTATGACCGGTATCAAGAGCTGTAAGCTCCTCAATATACTGTTTATCACCATCAATCGCAATGGTCATAGACGTATCGGCAGATGAAAGAACCGTGCGCTCGGCGTTTTCGGAGAGAACCGTTCCGTCCTGCTCATAGTAGTTGGACGCCTTGTCGAGATACAGCCCGTCGAATATCGCCGCGCCGCCCGTCGTGTTCAGCTTTATAGAAGTGGATCTCGCGCTGCCGCTGTTAAATACGGTGGAAACGCGCTCCCATTCGCCCTGTTTTGTCGTATTTATTTTAACGTCGCCGTCTAACGCGGATATCTGCGCCGTCGCTCCGGAAAGCGCCTTGACCCATCCCGTCAGAATGTAATCCGTGTTTGCGGCTATGGCAACGTTATCGGAGGTCGCCGCCGCGGCGTCATCCGAAAGAAGCAGAGCCTTTTTGCCAACATATGCGTCGTCCGTTATGCTCGCGCCGTTTTCTATCTTCCAGTTTTCAGCGTGATATGATGTATAATAGCCCTCAAAGGTTCCGTTTTTGACGAGATTATCGCCGTTCGTGGTGATAGCCGCCTGGCGCAGAGATACCTCGTCAATGTACGCCGTGTTTACCGTTCCGTCCGTTTCGGGATGCACCACCGCCCTGACGGTTATCTCTGTATGACTTCCACTGTACCAGAAACCGGACATCAATATCCAATAATCGTCTTTGTAGCCGTCGTGATTATATGTCGTGCTTTCGAGCTGGACCTCGCCTTCAGCGTCGTTCATGTCGATATACGCCGTCGCCGTCTTGGGCGCACCTGTGAGGTAGACCCATGCGGAGAATACATACTGTGTATTTGGCGTGACCGCGATGGGCTTTCCACCGTTAGCCACGGCTATCGCATCGCCCGCAGTTCCCGCGCTCATTGCTGATTTAAACGAGTATTTGTCGCTCTTTCCCTTGTTCGTCGCTATCGCCGCATTTTCGTTAAGCTCCCACTGGCCGAGCGAGAAATCCGGGTCGGGAATGAGATTTTCCTGAACGTCCGCCTTTACGAGCGAGACGTTATCCACCATCGCCTTGCTGCCGTCGTTTATAGAGGATGTGGCGTTGTCCCAGTTGCCCTCGGTGACTATTCTGACAGTCGTAGACGTGTTCGAGCCGGAGTACCATAAGCCCGCGAGGTGTTCCCACTCTTTTACCTTGTGTCCCCTCAATCTCATGTTTTCCGCCGTGGGGTACATGTCGATATAAGTCCACTTGCCGTTGCCGTAGCGATATATGTCAGCAGAATATATGTACCACGTGTTCTTTTCAACGGATACACTCTGGTTGATTATCGCCGCATTGAGCGCCATTCCCTCGCCGCCGATAGCCGTCGCGTCCGATGTCGTGCCGCCGCTCCAGCCCGTCGTGCCGTTTTCAAAATCGCCGTTCTTTACAAGCTCTATCGCGGTGTCATACACTTCACAGATATTGACCTCGTCAAAAAGGACGTCTCCCTTTGCGGTCAATGTGATGGACGTTTTCTCGAGGTCGCCGGAGGAAAATTCCTTTGAATAATACACCCACGCTCCCGCGCCGTCCGCTTCTATAACGATATCCGTCCCGTCGAGCGCGATCTTTGCGACATCCGCCTGCGCGCTTTTCTTTATCCACGCGGAGACGATGTAGTTCTTCTTTTTCGCGAGCGCAATGTCGTCCGTCTTTGCTGTTCCCTCTGCGCCGCCCACGTATTTCAAGGCGTTTACGCCCTCTTTAACGTCGTCCGTTACGACCGTAAAGCCCTCGCCGAGCTGCCATCCGTCAAGGGATTTTGACGGCTCATGCGAGTCCTCAAAGGAACCGTTTTGCAGCAAGTTCTTCTGTCCGCCGGCCGCAAAGACCGCCGCTTCGCCCGATATCATAGCGGATATCACGAGAGCAAATGTCAAAAGAAATGCAATTATACGTCTGTTTCTTTTCATCTTTTTCTCCTTTACATGTTTTTCATTATCCATTGGACAATATAAATTTCGAGTAATCGATTACATTTTAACTTGACATTCAGAACGGCACTATAAAATGTCTAAAAACCCCGTTAAACATCAATGTTTCACAGCATTAAGTGAAATGTTATCGAATACATGTATTTATTCTATTATATTCAATAGGAGAAGTAAAATCAACAACTATTTTAAAAAAATATTATGTCATTTATCGTTTGATGTAAAAAACCGCCCTTTTTCGAGCGGTTCAAGTATTATAAAATTTTTCTCAGCTTAAAATCGAGATAATCACAGGACGTGAGCATATAGCACGCGCCGTCTATTATCGCGTCGCAGTAGTCTAAATGCTTAAACGCTTCGCCGTGGATATGCCCGTAAACGACCGTCTTAACGCCGTATTCCTTAAAAAGCGCGGTGAATTCGCTCGGCTTTTTGTTCGCGGCATAGGGCGGATAGTGCATCATGCCGATTATGGGCTTCTGCGCCTTTTTCGCCGCGTCGAGCGACATCTTGAGCCGTTCGAGCTCGCGGCGGAATATCTTTTCATCCTGCTCGTTAAAGCCCTTTTCCTCCCTGCCTATCCATCCGCGCGTCCCCGCTATGCAGAAATCCTTACCAATATAGCAGTCATTTTGAAGGAAAAACGCGCCGCCCCACAGCATCGCGCGCGTCTTGGTGAGCGAGTTATGCCAATAATCGTGGTTGCCCTTTATCAATACCTTTTTACCGGGCATGGCGCATATCAGGTCGATGTCCGGCTTCGCGTCCGTCTCGTTCATCGCCCAGCTTATGTCCCCCGCGATAAGTACGGTGTCATCCTCCGTGACCTTTTCGTTCCAATCAGCCGCGATCCTCTCCCAGTGATTTTGCCAGTTGTTCCCAAAAATGTCCATCGGCTTGGGGTTTACTGTCGAAAGATGCGTGTCGGATATGGCAAATACGCTCATGCTTCCTCCTCTTTATGTGAAAGATATGCGTCGAAAAGCTCCAAAAGCTCCTCCTTGCCCACGCCCTCGTTCGATAGCGCGACCATGGGATAGTCGTAAGACGTGGGGCACTCCCTCCTCAGCTTGAAAAGCTCCTGCTTGCGCTTGGATTTCGCGATTTTATCCGCCTTTGTCGCGCCGATCATATACGGAAAGCCGTATTCCTCGACAAAGCGCAGCATGAGCTTGTCCTCCTCCGTGGGCTTGTGCCTTATGTCCATCAATATGAGCACGAGCTTTAAGTTCTTCGCGCTCTCGAAATAGCCGTTCATCATGGTGTTCCATGACGCCTTTTCCTCCTTTGAGACGCGCGCAAAGCCGTATCCGGGAAGGTCGACGAGATAAAACTCCCTGTTTATGAGGAAGTAGTTTATGAGCCTGGTCTTGCCCGGCTGCTTTGAAACTCTCGCGAGCTTTGAGTTGCGCGTGAGCATGTTTATGAGCGAGGATTTACCCACGTTGGACTTACCCACGACGGCTATTTCCGGCAGATCATGGTTGAAATAGTCCTTTTTGTTCTTTATGCTTCTGAAAAACTCGGCGTTTTTGATTATCATCAGTCAAGTGTCCTCTTTAAAACTTCTTCGATGTCCTTTACCGTCGTAAACGTGAGCTGTTCTTTAAGCTCATCCGGTATATCCCTTATATCCGCGGCGTTTTCCGCAGGGATAATTATATTATGCACCCCGTCGCGCAGCGCCGCCAGCGCCTTTTCCTTAAGACCGCCTATGGGCAGGACGCGCCCAGTGAGCGTTATCTCACCTGTCATTGCGACGTCACAGCGCACGGGCCTGTTCGTAAATGACGATACCATCGCGGTGCAAAGAGTTATTCCCGCAGAGGGACCATCCTTAGGCACGGCGCCCTCGGGGACGTGTACGTGTACGTCGTTTTCCTTAAAGAAAGCGTCGTCTATGCCCAGCTCACCCGCCCGTGAACGGATAAACGAAAGCGCGGTCTTTGCCGATTCCTTCATCACGTCGCCCAGACTGCCCGTCAGCTCGAGCGCGCCCGCGCCCGGCATATGCGTGACTTCTATGGGCATTGTGCATCCGCCTATGCTTGTCCACGCAAGTCCGCAGGCGACCCCCACGGTGGGCTGCTTGGGCAGATTGCTCTCGTTATGCATGGCAGTGCCTAAAAAGCTCTCGAGGTTCTTTTTGGTCACGGTTATTCTCTTTTTACCCTCGAGGTACTGCGCGGCGGCCTTCCTGCATATTGTCGCGATTCTCCGCTCAAGCGTCCTCACGCCGCTCTCCGCGGTATACCCCGTTATGATACTCTCAATCGCAGCCGTCTCAAAGCGCAGTATATTTCCGTTAAGACCGTGCTTTTTGAGCTGCTTGGGGATTATGTGCTTTTTGGCGATATTTAGCTTTTCAAAGGACGTATATCCCGAAAGCTCTATTATCTCCATCCTGTCATAGAGCGCGGATGGGATAGCCGAGGCATCGTTCGCCGTAGTGATGAACATGACTGAGGATAAATCGAACTCTATATCGAGGTAGTTATCCGCGAACGTCTTGTTTATCGCGGGGTCCAAGACCTCGAGCATTGCGGACGCGGGGTCTCCCTTGAAGTCGCTGCCCATCTTGTCTATCTCATCTAACAGGAACACGGGGTTCATCGTGCCCGCCTTTTTGATATTGGTTATTATTCTTCCCGGTATAGCGCCTATGTACGTCCGTCTGTGTCCCCTTATCTCCGCTTCATCGTGTACGCCGCCCAGGCTCATGCGCACGAACTGTCTGCCCAGCGCGTGGGCGATGGAATGCGCTATAGACGTCTTACCTACTCCGGGCGGGCCGACAAGGCATATTACGCTGCCCTCGTTTTGATCCTGCGCAAGCTGCTTCACCGCAAGGGATTCTATTATCCTGTCCTTGACCTTGTCCATGCCGAAATGCTCGTCGTCCAAGACCTTTCTCGCATGGGTCAGGTTCAAATCGTCCTCGCTGTATTTTCCGAAAGGCAGGGACGTCACCGTTTCAAGGTAGTTTCTAAGCACGCTGTGGTCGGGCATCGTGGGAGATAGCCGCGCAAAGCGGTTTACCTCTCTAAGCAGCTTTTCGCGCGTCTGTTCGTTTATATCGAGCGCCTTGACCTTTTGCTCAAAGACCTGCGCCTCGCCCTCCTCGTCGCCTTCGCCCAGAGCGTTTTGTATCGTCCTCATCTGCTCGCGCAAAAATGCGTCCTTTTGAATCTTTTCAATGGAACGGCGCGTGGTTTGGTTTATCTGCGCGGTGAGCTCCGCAATGTTTATCTCCTCACAGATATAGTCGATGAGCCGCTTTATGCGCTGCTCAACATCGAGAATTTCCAGCATCTCCTGCTTTTTATCCACGCCCTGAAGGATGTTTTGAGATATCGTATCCGCCAGCTTTTCGGGCTGATGGATGTCCCTTAACGCCAAAACAGCCTCCTGTGGAATCTTCCCGCTCGTCTCGCCGAATTTTTCGTAGCTGTCCAGCAGTATGCGCATATACGCCTCCGCCCTGTCCGCATCCTGTATGCGCACTTCGCCGGCATAGGCTATCGTCGCATTAAAGCAGCCCTCCGTCTCACAGGCGAGCATCCTCGCGCGGGAAAGGCCCTCTACGAGCACGCGCATCCCGCCTCTTTCTGTCTTTAGGACGTGCCGCACCCTCGCGACCACGCCCATCTTGTATATATCCGCCGCACACGGCTCCTCCACGCGCATGTCGCGCTGCGCCGCTAAGAACACAAGGCGTTCATTTCTCTTCATCGCCAAGTCGACGGCATCCATGGAGGGCTTGCGCGCCACCTCCAAATTGAGCAAAGTATAGGGAAACGCAACTATGCCCCTCAACGGGAGCATAGGCATTTTAACGGTATTTTCCATATCGCACCTCTAATATATGAAGCTTTCAATCACATATTATACTATACTTTTCAATTCAGGACAAGACGACATATATTGTCAGTGTTACCATGAAAATCAACTATATTTCATAATTCACTCTCACTTACCAATTCCACCATACACGCCGACAACTCATACGCCGTCCGCACTATCGTATGCCCCTCCGTGACCTTCTCGTATCTTCGGCTTTGCAGCCTGCCATGCACCGCAATTTTATCGCCCACCGCATAGTTTGCGCATATCCGCGCGTTTCTCCCCCACGCTATCACGGGGATATAGTCGGATTTGTTGTATGCGCGGTTTACCGCCAAAAGCATATCGGCGATCTCCCGCCCGAAAGGAGTCACGCGGTATATGGGCGTCTTACAGATATATCCGCACAGCATAGCGTCATTTGTGCAGTTATCCTGCTCCGCGGGAAAGACATCCTTTATAAACAGCTTTATCTCAAGGCGGTTCGCGCCCTCGACCTCCCGATTATAGCTGCGTATCTGTCCATAGACCTCTATCAGCTCACCCTCTTTTACGCCGGGCTTCAGCTTTTCGGGAATAATGCAGCATAGCTCATCAAACGCTCCGGATAGGCGCTTTACCCTCAATGTGAACGCATAAAATCTCTCGGCATATACGCAATGGGAAAGCTGCGGCTCGCTTAGCGCTATTCCCGTCGCGCAGATGGTGTTCGTTACAATATTCTGCGTCATTTTGAGCTACCCCCTAATCGGGAGATGGTGACGCATTCGAGATTCAGCTCATAAAGCCCGTCGATTATCTGCTCAAGCGCCTCGACCGTCTGCTCATTGTTGTTCTGCATAACTATGATGCTCCCGTTTTTGGCGTTGTTAAGCACTCTGCCCGCTATGGCGTCCGCGCCGTCCGAGCGCCAGTCCTGTGAATCGATGCTCCATCCCACGGGCACGAACCCGCTTTCCACAAGCGCCGCAGTTATAGTATCGCTCCCCGCGCCGTAGGGCATCCTTATGAGATCCGTCTCGACCCCGTGCTCTAACTTCAAAAACTCGCGCGCGGCTATCGCATCTTCGACCGCCTTTTTTGCGCCCATGTCGTCATAGCGCTCGTGCGTCATGGAGTGGCTTATGACCTCGTGACCGTCCTTTATGATGTTTTCGACCGCCTGCGGGTTTTCCTCCGCCCACTTGCCCATCACGGCAAACGTCGCCTTTGCTCCCTTTTTCTTTAAAATTTCGAGAATTTCATCCGTCTTATCCTCGCCGAACGCCGTGTCAAACGTGAGCGCGACGGCGCTGTCCGCATCGTCCACATGCGTGAGCACAAGCCCATTATCGCTGAACGCGGTCGCCGCATCCCCCGCCGCACATGCGATATATATGCACGCGGCTATGAGCACCATGGCGCAGGCAGCTATCTTTATAAGCGTCTTTTTTTTCAAAATTAAAACTCGCATATTCGCACCTCATCCTGTATTAGTAAATAGATACGAATCGCGAGTTAAAATTATTCTATTTATTTAATTTAGTGTGACGGAACGGCCTCCCCGACATCCGAAAGTATTATCTTATCGGATCCGCCCGCCTCGCCCTGCGGCGGCTCAAAGGTAGCCTGTTTTTCGGAAGTCACGTTCAATATTCCCGCCTTATAGCCCTGTTTTTGAAGAACAGGCAATACGGATTGTATCCACGTGACCTTCCTGCAAATATCGCTCGTGGACGCGATGTCCCCAAAGTGGACCTCTATCCCGTCCGAGGTTTTCATTTTTACCGAACCCATATCCGATAGATCGATAGATTCTATTTTATCGGTCAAGTAATGCGCCTCGATCTCCTTTAAGAGCATACACAGCTTTTCCGTCTTTGAAGAATCGTCCGTCCTCACGGCGTATGCGAGCGAATAATCCGTGATATTGAGCCCGCTTATCAGGGGCAGCTCCCTCGTGACGTCGGATTGCGCGATAGCCACGCCTTCGTCGTCTATTATCAGCTTTTTTCCGTCGGAAAGCTCAAACTGCGCGGCCTCGCTGCGCTCCTTGACCTTTATTATCAGCTTGCCGGGAAACTCGAAATCCAGCCCGATGAAATCCAGCTGAGGTACGCTCTCTATTTTCTGCTCACATGTTCCCTTGTCTATCGTGAAAAAGTGATCCCCGAGGTTTATGCCGGATATTTTTATAATATCCTCCGCAGAGACGGCCTTGTTTCCGTCGACCACGATCACCTCCGCGCGCACGAACCAATACGCCGCAAACACGATAAGCGATATCAGCATGAGCGTGAGCAGAAAAACGACGATTTTTAAAGTATTCGCCTTTTTCTTGGGCTTTGCTCCCTTGCTATCAGCTTTTTGCGGAGTATTCTGCGCGGCTTTTCGCTGGGACTGTTTGGCGTCCGTCCTCGTTTTTTCGCCTGTCGGTTTAGCCGTTTGTTTGGGCTTTTTAGGCGTATCAGATGTTTTTTTACCGTCTATCCTATCGCGGCTCGCGCTGCGCTGTGTCTGTTTGGCGTCGGTTTTGGATGAAGCGGTTGTCTTGCGGGCGCGCGGCTGTGACTTCTGCGATTTGGGCGCGGATGTGCTCTTTATATCCGCCGCAAACGCCGGCCAGCTGACGTATTCCTCCTTTAAAACTGCCTTTTGACGCGGTTTTTTTGTACTCGAAGCCGAAGAGCGTCTTTTTGCGCTGAAATCCGTCAGCTCAAGCTCTTTACTCGTCTCTTTTTTCGCTCCCTCGTTTAAAAGGTCGATGTTAAAGAAGTTTTTGTTGTCAGCCATCTTGCTCTCCTCGCAAGCTAAGCTATCATACCGTTAAAATCACTTAATAAGAAAAACTCATCAACCGGGCGGCCACTGCATAGATCTCCCGCCTATTACATGAAAATGCAGATGCGGGACGCTCTGCTGTCCGTTCTCGCCGATGTTCGAAACGACTCTGAAGCCGTCCTTGTCTATCCCCTCCTGCTTCGCGACGATGCCGATAACCTCGAAAATGCGCGATAAAAGCTCTTTATCCTCGGATGGGGAAATCTCCGTAACGCTCTTTATGTGCTTTTTGGGGATGACAAGCACGTGCGTGGGCGCCTGGGGGGATATGTCCCTGAAAGCGTAGACGAGGTCGTCCTCATAGACCTTTGTCGAGGGTATTTCACCCGCAGCTATTTTGCAAAATAAGCAATCTTCCATATCGTTCTCCTTTTTAATCGACACATCTTCCATAGAGCTTTCCGCCCTTTTGGGAGATGATGTGTACCGTTTTTATCTCGTTTGGCTCGCCGTCCGCTATTACGGTCAGGTGCCTGTCCGTGAGTCCTTCAAACATGCCCGCCTTTTCGGCGCTCGGCTGTTCGAACAACACCTTTTCGTCATGACCGACGAATTTTTCGGCGTACTCCCTCTCCAGCTTTTTGGAAAGCTCGCCGATTTGCGCCGCGCGGTGCTTCCTTACGTCCATGGGTACCTGCTTCATGGCAGCTGCGCGCGTCCCCTCCCGCTCCGAATAGGGAAAGACGTGTATGCGTGAAAAGCCTATCTGTTCAATGAATTTTAACGTGCTTAAATGCTCGCTCTCCGTCTCCTCCGGAAAGCCCGCGATTATATCCGTCGTCAGCGCGGGGTTTTCAAAATATCGACGCAAATTCGCGACATATTGCGCAAACTCCTGCGCGGTGTACTTTCTGTTCATGCGCTGTAATACGCTCGTGCAGCCGCTCTGTAGCGAGAGGTGAAATTGTCTGCACAGTTTATTTAATTTCGACGCGCGCCGGCAAAAATCCTCTGTCAGCAGGGACGGTTCAAGCGAACCCAACCTTATCCTCTCTATCCCGTCGACCTTATCCGCCGCCTCCATCACGTCTATCAGCCCGATGCCGTCTAAGTCCTTGCCGTATGAGCCGATGTGTATGCCCGTAAGCACGACCTCCTTAACGCCGCTCTCGGCGAGCGCGCGCTCCTCCGAAAGGATGTCCTCAAGCGACCTCGAGCGTACTCTGCCGCGCGCATACGGGATGATGCAGTAGCTGCAAAAATTATCGCAGCCCTCGCCTATTTTGATGTATCCGCGCGTCCTCTCGCCGCTCTTTGATATGGCGAGCTGCTCAAAATCGCGTTCGTTGTTCATGGGCAAAACGGCGTCCACCTTTTCGCCGGACAGCGCGCGCAGCGCCACGTCGTAAATATGCGCCCTGTTTTTCGTCCCGATGACCGCACTCACGCCCTCTATCGCGAGTATCTGCGCAGAATTTCTCTGCGAAAGACAGCCGCAGACTATTACGCATGAGTCGGGGTTCTGCCTGATGGCGCGGTGTATCATCTGGCGGGATTTTCTGTCCGCAATATTTGTGACGGTACACGTGTTTATGAGGTATATATCCGCCTTTTTAGAAAAATCCACCGTCTCGACGCCGTGGCTCTCCATGATCTCCTGCATCGCCTCGGTATCATATTGATTGACCTTGCAGCCGAGGGTCATATATGCCGCCTTCATTTCAGCACCCCGTCTCATAGGAGACTATCGCGCAAAGCGCTATCGCGGCGGTCTCCGCGCGAAGTATGCGCGTGCCCAGGCTTACGGAATGTGCGCCCAGTTCAATTATACGCTCTGCCTCCGCTTCGGTAAAGCCGCCCTCCGGCCCGATTATGAGCGCGATATCTTCATTTGTGCAGTTAAGCGCATCTTTAAGGCTGCCCTCGCTCGCCTCATATGCGAACAATACATTATCATGCTTTGTGATATTTTGTTCGAGCTGTTTAAATGTCATGGGTAATAATACCTCGATTTGACCGGCTCGTCCGCACTGTTTCACCGCCTCAAAGGCTATGCGCTTAAAGCGTTCGTTCGCCTTTACCGCGCTCTTTTCATCTGGGACCTTTACACAGCGCGAGGATATGAACGGTCTAAACGAGCTTATGCCCAGCTCGACGCATTTTTGCACTACAAGCTCCATCTTATCGGATTTCGTATACGCCATGTACAGCGTTATATTCTTCTTCGGCTCGGCGTCACAGCCCCTGAATTCCTCGGCAAGCGCGGTGCAGCACTCCGGGTCGACTTTATCCAAGGTGCATATCCACTCGCCTCTGCCCTCCGGCGCTATTATCTTATCGCCGACTTCCATGCGAAGCACACGCGCGATGTGTTTGGATTCCTGCGCACCGAAATACGCTCGTCCGTCCTCTATCCTGTCCGGAAAAAACCTTCTCATTTACGCCTTATGCCGCGCGGTTATCGCCGCCCAGTCGTCCTTCCTGCGAATGTCCATTATCCTGAAGCCCGCTCTGTCCAGCGCGAACACGACATCCTCCACCCGCTCGGTGATAATGCCCGAGGTTATGAGTGTTCCGTCGTGCGCGAGATACCTCTTAAACAGGCCGCTCATCGCTATGACGACGTCCGCGACGATGTTCGCCACGACGATATCATACTTTCTCTTGCCTATCTCATCCGCAAGCGCATCGTCCTGCAAGATATTTCCCAAATACAGCTTGAAGTTATCGAGGTTTATGTCATTCATCTGCGCATTTTCGGTAGAAACGCGGATGGAATCCTCCTCGATATCCACGCCGGTGACGTCTCCCGCGCCAAGGAGCATCGCGCCCACGGACAAAATGCCGCTGCCGCAGCCCATATCCAGCACGCTGTCCCCCTCTTTCACGACGTCCTCGAGCGTCTCAAGGCAGAGCTGTGTAGTCGCGTGTGTGCCCGTTCCAAAGCTGGAGGAGGGGTCGATCTCAAGCACAATCCTGCCTTCCGCATCGGGCAGCTCCTCCCACGAGGGCTTTATCATTATATTTCTGCCTATTTTAATGGGCTTAAAGTACTTTTTCCAATTATTCGCCCAATCTTCCTCGCGCATACCAACAAATGAAAGCTCGCTTTCAATGGAATATTCCTCTTTAAGACGAGCCAATTGCGCCTTGACCGCGTTAAGCGTCTCCATACCCTGCGCGTTTTCCGGAAGATATATCTTCACGGACGCGGGAGCATCTTTAAGCTGCATGACGTCGTCCTCGATATAATCATAATAACATGAATTCTCCAAAAATTCGTCAAATTCCCGCGGATCCTCTATTTCAAAACCGGTAATGCCCGCCATGATGAGCGCGCCCATCACCGTGTCGATATTGCTTGCGTCAATTGTTATTTTTACCTGCTGCCACTCCATAATTTCACCTCAATCAATTTTTCTAAGGAAGGAGATGTTTTCACCCTTCAGTTCGACTTCATAACGGCACCTATCGCCCCTTACGAGCATTATCGCCATTTCGAACACCACGCCCTCCGCATCCTCCGATACTCGTTGTACAAAAAACGCGCTGCTGCCCGTCCGCGTGTTTAAAAGCTCCGCTTCGTTTGCGTCTATTATTGTAACGTCGTAGCTCTCCACGGCGCGCGCGGGCTTTAACCCGCTCACGTTTTCCAGCGTGCTGTATAACGGCTTATCGCGCAGAACGTCCTTTGAAAGCTGCGGACACAGGCGCACAGGGACAAAATCCGTCTCCAGCATGAGCGGCTGACCGTTCGCCCGCCGCAATCTCACGAATTTAAAGACGTCCTCCCCCTCCTTGAGCTTCATCCTCTCTATTAGGTCGCCCGTCGCAGGGATAGTCTCAAAGGATAACAGCTCAGATGAGGATTCCAGCCCGAGCATACTCATCTCCGCTGAAAAGCTGTAAAGATTTTTTAAGGTGCGCTTCAGCTTGGGCGAGGTCACGAACGTCCCCTTGCCGCGGTATCTCGCGATGATGCCCTCCTGCTCAAGCGCGGAAAACGCCTGTCTGATGGTGGAGCGGGACACGCCGAACTTTTCGCAAAGCTCCATTTCCGCCGGCAGCATATCGCCCTCACGCAATGTGCCGCTGTCGATGGAGCGCTTTATTATTGTTATGAGCTGTTGATACAGCGGAGTCTGTGAATAGTAATCCAGCTCGCTGTCCATTATAGAGCGCATGTTCATCAAAATCTCCTGAATTTAAAGAAATCCGCCGAAAAAAGCGGCGGATATTCGTCAATTAATTACTTGTTTAACGCTTCCTGAGCGACGGACACAGATGCCGAAAGGCCGATCCTGTCCGCACCTGCGTCGAATAAGGTCATGGCAGTCTCAAGCGTCTTTACGCCACCATCGATCTTTATGCCGATGCCCCTGCCGAGAATCGAGCGGACGTATTTAACGTCCTCGACAACTGCCTTTTTGCCCGTGAGCGCGTTGCTTATCTTACAAAACTGCACGCCGCTGCTGCGTATTATGAGCAGCGCCCTCTCTCTTTCGGAAGGCGTCAAAACGCCCTGTTCATATATCGCCTTTAGCTGAACTCTGCCCTTGGCCGCGTCCACCATTGCGTCGAGGTCCCTTCTTGCGTCGTCGATGCGGCCGCTCTTTATGGCGTTTATGCTCAAAGAAACGTCAAGCTCATCCGCGCCGTTTGCCGCACATTCGCGAATCTCCGCGACCTTTGCCGCGGTGGATTCACAGCCGTGCGGGAAGCCGACGGCAGAGCAGACCAGAACGCCCGAATCCTTTAACTGCCTTGAAGCAAAGGGAATAAAATAGGGGCTGACGACGATATTCGCAAAGCGATATTTCTTCGCCTCCTCACATCCCTTGATGATGCGCTCAAGCGCAGTATCGGGGTTTAAAAGAGAATGCTCGAGCTTGCCCGCGACCTCGTCCGGCCTTATGGAAAAACGAGCCTCCTCGATCTTCTGGCTTTCGACCTCGGCTAAAACCTTCTGCGTGACCTCGGCGATGATCTTATCTATATCCATAGTATTTCTCCCGTCAAGTCGTCTTTATAATCTTTCCGTCAAGGCTGTAATGGTCGAGAACGCCGCAGATGGTTATATCCGAAATCAGCCCCTTGTCCTCAAAGAGCATTTTTGCGGAGCCACCGTCCCTGCTCGTGAGGACTATGTCGCCTATGCCCGCATCAGCCGCGTCTAAGGCGATATCTCTCGAGCCGATGGGCTGCATGTTGAGATCAAGATATTCTATTATCATCATTTTGCGTCCGTAATGCGTCTCCTCTTTTATAGTGGAGACTACATTGCCGACAACTCTCGCAATTCTCAAATCAATCGCCTCTCAATAATTACATCGTGGGAAGAATGCCCTCGACGTCGTCATGCGGTCTGGGGATTACGTGTACGCCGTAGAGGTCGCCCACTCTCTTTGCGGCAGCCGCGCCTGCTTCAACAGCAGCCTTAACAGCGCCGACGTCGCCCCTTACCATTACGGTAACGAGACCGGAACCGATCTTTTCCTTGCCGATGAGGTGTACGTTAGCCGCCTTGACCATAGCATCCGCAGCTTCGATAGAGCCGATGAGGCCCTTTGTTTCTACCATTCCGAGTGCCTGCTTTTCCATTTTAAAAAGTCTCCTCTCAAATTATAATACTTCGTTGTAATCGTCGATAAAGCCTATGATAGCTAAATCACAGGGGACAAGCCCGTTCCTGAACACCAAAGAGCCTTCCTTGGAGGCGATCATATATACGAAATCTCCCACACCGGCCTGACGCGTCGCATCCCCGGCGATCACCCTCTTTGAGGGCTTGCCGTTGACGATTGTCTCAACCACTAAGAGCTTCACTCCGGTGAGATTTTCATTTTTTACAGTGGACACGACCGAGCCGATAACTCTTCCGACATTCATTTAACGCACCGTCTTTTTACGCTTCTTTTGCTTCCATGGAAGGAAGGATGCCCTCGACGTCGTCATGCGGTCTGGGGATTACGTGTACGCCGTAGAGGTCGCCCACTCTCTTTGCGGCAGCCGCGCCCGCTTCAACAGCCGCCTTGACTGCGCCGACGTCGCCCCTTACCATTACGGTAACGAGACCGGAGCCAATCTGCTCCTTGCCGATGAGGTGTACGTTCGCCGCCTTTACCATTGAATCAGCCGCTTCGATTGCGCCGATGAGACCCTTGGTTTCTACCATTCCGAGTGCCTGTTTTTCCATTTTTGATTCTCCTTTTAAACTTTTATAGCTCTATATTCGTTATTATACAAGTGATGCGAAAAGATCCGCATGGGGGGAAGGAATGACGACGCTTTCCGCCATGAGACCGGATATCTCCTCAAGACCCTCAGCAGCTGCCACGGATGCACGAACCGCCGCGACCTCGCCCGTCATGGTGATGAACGCCTTGCCGCCTAAGCCTCTGCCTAATCTTATCTCGATGAGCGTGATGTCCGCCGCCTTGACCGCCGTATCCGCCGCCAATATAGCCGCGGAAAGGGAGAACGTCTCCATAATGCCCACCGCGTTCATGTTTTCGACCTCGGTGCAGGAGGCGACCGCCGTAACGACCTGCGGATGAACGTTGGGGATGACTATCGTATCGACGAGCTTTTCCGCCGCCGTATTCACGCCCGCATCCACCGCCGCGCGCACCGCCGCGACCTCGCCCGTGACCACGGCAATATACTTGCCCGCACAGACGGAATGCGCTGCGCTAAGGCTGACATCCGCCGCTTTAAGCATAGCGTCCGCCGCCTCAATGCCCTTGGGTATGCTGTTTAATTCTACCATGCCTAATGCAATCATTTTACTTTACCTCTATCGTTATGGAATCGTTGGTCACAGCAGTGACAGTTCCGCTGATGCTCGCGTGGATCTTTGCCCCCAAAGCACCTTCCTTAATATCCGCAATAAGGTCGCCTCTTGAAACGGCCTGACCCGCCGACACGACGGGGACCGCAGGTGCGCCTATGTGCATTTTGAGCGGTATCTTCACGCAATCAACGCTCATCAGCTCGTCGTTGAGAGGAGCGGGAACGTCATATTGCTTTATGCCCAGCCTGCCTATCATGCGCGATACGGGGACTCTCTTGTTTTCGATGCCCTTATCGACCGTCGTATAAACCTCTTTTTTGGGCTTGATGCCCGCCTGCGCAAGACCCTGCTTCATCCTCTGCATCATGCGCGAGGGAGCAAGACCGAAGTTGCATGCGAAGTAGGTACATACGCCGCAGTCACAGCAGGAGAATATGCCGTTCACATCACCTAACAGCTTTCCGTCGTTCTGCGCCGACGCACGCATTGCGAGATGCGGCTGAACGTTTAAGCCAAGGGCGTTTCTCGGACACATCTGCGTACACATAGAGCATTGACAGCAGACCGCCTTGGCGAGCTTCAGATCCCTCGCCGGGTCGTTCGTCTTTGCCATGATGACGTGAGAATCCGTCTTGAAAACGAGTATGCCGCCCGTGGTCTTGGTGACGGGTGTGTTTATGTCCTTAGTCAGCTTGCCCATGCACGGGCCGCCGAGAACTATCGTATAATCGGAAAGATCTGCGGGAGCGCCCGCCGCCTTTAACAGAATGCTTATCGGAGTACCGATGGGAACCTTGAGCGTGATGGGGTTTTTGACCTCGCCGCCCACGGTCACATACTTGTCTATAACAGGCGTGCCGTCTATCGCCGCAGCGATGTTCATGAGCGTAGAGACGTTATCCACCACGCAGCCGACGTCCAGCGGAAGTCCGCCCGTGGGGACGACTCTTCCCGTGACCTCATATACCATCTGCTGCTCATCGCCCGCCGGATAATAGCTCTTAAACAGCTTGAGCTCGACATCCGTTCCCTTGACGGCCTCTGAAAGCGCGGTTACTGCATCATGATAATGCTCCTTTAGGCATATCACCGCGTGCTTTGCGCCCGTCGCCTCTTTGACCGCGGTTATGCCCTTTACGACCATATCCGCGTGTACTGCCATGAGCTGCTGATCGACCCTCAAAAGGGGCTCGCATTCCGCGCCGTTGGCGATAATGTATTCCGCCTTGCAGTTTACCTTGACGTGTGTGGGAAAGCCCGCGCCGCCCGCGCCGACTATACCCGCATCACGAATGTTATCAATTAAGCTCATCTTTAAATCCTCTCAAAAATCAGATGATCCTGAAATCGCCCTTTACTACGCATCTTCTCTTTCTCGTGAAGGAGCGAGCGGAGGTCAGGCCCTCGCCCGTAGGCGTCGCTATGGTAAGGGTGGAATAGCCCTCACCCGTGAGACCCAGACCTGCATAAGAGGGGCCGTTCTTTACGAAGATGGTCGTGTTCATGACCTTTGCGGCTCTTGAAAGTCTCTTGATGTTGGTGGAGTGTATCATCGCGGAATGCCAGCAGCCGTTCTCCGCTCTGAACGCCTCCGCAAGGCACTCTTCAAAGTCAGCCACTCTCGCGATACCTAAAATGGGCATCATCATCTCGGTGTGGATGAAGGGGTGATCCTTGTCAACCTCACAGATTATCAGCCTAGGGTCGCCGGTGTAGGATACGCCCGCAGCGTCCATGATGAAGGAGGGGCAGTGACCGACGAACTTTCTGTTGATGACCCACTTGCCGTTCTTCTGCATGAGGACGGTATTCTTGATCTTTTCGATGTCGTCGCCGTATACTCTCATAGCGCCGTTCTTGGTCATCTCGCTCATGAGCTGATCGGCTATGGATGCTACCGCGAAGCACTCCTTTTCCTCAAAGCACATCACGTTGTTATCGAGCGACGCGCCGTCGACTATGTCCTTAGCCGCCTTGGGGATATCCGCAGTCTCGTCGACCATTACGGGCGGGTTGCCGGGACCTGCGCAGATGGCCTTCTTGCCGGACTTCATAGCAACCTTGACGATGCCCTCGCCGCCCGTTACCGCGAGCAGCTTGATGTCGGGATGGCTCATTATTATGTTGGAGGATTCGAGGTTGGGCTCCTTAGCCGCAACGACGAGGTTCGCGGGGCCGCCCGCCTCGATGATAGCCTCGTTCATTATCCTCATGGCCTCCTGCGAGCATCTCTTTGCGGCGGGATGGGGGTTGAATACGACCGCATTGCCCGCAGCTATCATGCTCATGGAGTTGTTTACGACTGTTGAAGTCGGGTTTGTCGAAGGGGTTATTGAGCCGATAACGCCGTAGGGCGCAGATTCAACGATCGTAAGTCCGTCGTCTCCGGAGAACGCCTCCGTCTGAAGATCCTCGATGCCGGGAGTCTTCTGCGCGGTCAGGATGTTCTTCTTGGTCTTATCCTCGACTCTGCCGTAGCCCGTCTCCTCGTGAGCGAGCTTCGCAAGGTACTCTGCATTTTTGATGGCCGCCGCTCTCATAGCCTCGACGAGCCTGCCCCTCTCCTCAAGGGTCATGTTCATCAGCTTAAACTGAGCCGCCTTTGCCGCCGCGATGGCGTCGTTGACGTCGTCAAAGAGACATCCACCGTCGGAAACCTTGCTGCTTTCCTGCGCCATCAGCTTTGAGACTGTGTCGCGGATGATTGTACGGATTTGTTCATCTGTAAAGCTCATTTCAATTACCTCTTTCTCTGCTTATGCCAAAATGTTTATATGTTTCCTATTTATCTTCTTTAGGCTTGTTTGCCTTTGTCTGCTTTTTAGGTGCGGCTTTTTTCGCGCTCTCCTCATCATCTAACTTTTTGATGATCTCCTCGACGATGCGCTTTGCCTCGTCCTCCTCGCCCGCCTTGGGCTTGGGCGCCGCCTTCTTTGAAGCCTGCTTTTTAGGCTTGGTCTGCGTCATTTTAAGCTCGGTCTGCTCGGGCTTTGCCGCAGCCTTATCCTGTGTTTTGGGCTGTTCCGCCGGCTTTTTCGCAGGGGCTTTCGCCGTTTTATCGGGCTTTTCGATTTTCTCCTGTTTTTCCTGCTTTATCGGCTCGGGCTTGCTCTCCGGCTTCTTTTCGGCTTTTTCTGCCTTTGCCGCGGCGGGCTTTACGCTCGGGTCGGCCTTGTCAAAGCACCTTTCGCCCAGTATATCCACGCTGTCGATTATCGCGACTATGCAATTATCGACGGGGCGCGCGTCCGTGAGGGCTGTCTGTCTGGAGGACGAACCGGATACGCACATGACCAGCTCTCCGTCGCCCGCGCCCACGCTGTCTATCGAGACGAACGGCGCGCCCTTTTCCTCAAATGTCACCATATCTATCGGCTGGCAGACGAGTATTTTAAAGCCCATCAGCTTTTCAGCCTTTTTTGTGCTTATCACCTGTCCGCAGACTCTTGCTAACTGCATCTTTTAAACCTCCGTGGGATATTTTTCATATACCCTGCGTCCTTTTATGTCTATTGAATCGAGGATCCCCAAAAGGGTCATGTCGGCGGGAGCTGTTTTAGTCTCCTCAGCCTGTCTGGATGAGCTTCCTCCGACGCACATCACTATCTCGTCCTGTCCCGCGCCCACGCCGTCCATAACGACTACCGGGTCGCCCGAATCCTCCATTGTCTCTATGTTAAGGGGCTGTACGATGAGCAGCTTCCAGCCCTCCAGCGCACGCGCCTTGGTCGTGCTGACCGCCGTTCCCCTTACTCTTCCTATCATCATAAGTCAGTCACCTCAAAAATCGATGCTCACTCCGAGCTCGCTCGCCCTGTCTCGCGCAAGCGGCGTTATTATGGCATCCTTTTCGCACAGCACGCGCATTGTGCCGTTCTCGGCCGCCTCGTTGACCTCGTTTTCCGTGACGAGCGCCGCGCGGCAAACTTCGCCGAACTCCTGCGCCGGGCGGTATGCTATCACGCGCACGCCCATGCCCGTGAGTATGTCTATCGCGTCCACGACCTTTGCGAAGAACGTCGAGCGCTTGAACTTGGGCGTTTCAAAATCGAGCAGCAGCGTGACCCGCCTGCCCCACAGCAGCGGGCGTAAAAACGCCTGTTCTATAAAGCCCTCGTCATCGCCCTCCGCGAGCTTATAAAGCTGCGTGAGCTTGGGCGTCACGAGTACGATATCCGCCGCGCCGGCGATCATCTGAAACAGCTCCGCCTCGTCGTGCTCGTCCTTTACCTCAAACGCAAAGCATCCGGGCGCGCAGAACTCCACCCCGTTAAACAGCGCGCATTGTATGCCCGTGCCGAAGTGCTTTTTAAGGTATTCGCCGCAGGTCTTTTTTGAAGGCACAAAAGACGTAAACAGAGCCACCGTCCCGCTTACGTTTTCGTTCTTTTCATCCTGATATTGTATTGTCTTAACGACCTCCTCGACTATCTTTGAGATGAGCGCCTCGAGATCGATATTACCAAGGTCAAAAGCCATAGCTACCCCTATTTAAGCATTTGTTCTTACAATACAATTATAAATGTACGCACAATGTTTGTCAACCACATCAAATGTACTTTAATTTATACCATTTATGCGCACACATTTTTCCAAATGTATCATACATTCACTTACAACTAAAGCCCTTCTCGCGTGCAATATTTTTGAGCTGCTCCGCCGTTCCCTCGACTATATGCTCCGTGTTTATTATCATCGCGTGGGTTTTCGATACATATATATAAATGTACTTTCCGTTTGTACGTACCTTTTTCACATCATCCCACTTGCTCGAACCGAACTTGCCCGTGGTCTTGTTGTTCCAGACGATCTTCTTTTCGTTTATCTCATATTTAATGTCTATGGAAAATCTGTTCAAGCCGGACTGCTTGAGGTTGTTAAACATCTTCATGAAGAACTGTATCACCCACAGCACGATTATAATAACGCCCAGCGTGAGCGCCGTATCGCGGAACACCAGCTCATGCATATACTGGCAGACTCCCGCCCCCGCTATGCACACGATAGCTATTATCATAGCCATCCTGAACTTAAAATCCTGCGTTATTCCGTCGAAAATATAGTAGTCCGTGTAGGTCTTTTTATCGAACTTCGTGTCAACAACTATCATATTATACCCCTTTAAATTTATTCATTTTTATTATAGCACACATCTTTAAATAAATGAATAACAAAAAAGGGTGGTTATATCGCCACCCATTAAAATTACAGTAAAACTATTCCCGCATCCGCGCACTTCTTCATGGTATCTTCACCCCAAACGCTCGCCTGAACCTCGCCGATATGCGCGCAGCCCATCATGAGCATACACAAACGCGATTGACCTATGCCGCCGCCGATGGTCAGCGGAAGCTCGCCGTTTATCAGCATCTTATGGAAGGGAAGCTCGAGGCGCTCCTCACAGCCCGCCTTTTTGAGCTGGCTTTTGAGGGAAGTCTCATCCACCCTTATGCCCATCGAGGATACCTCAAATGCGCTGCCTAAGACCTCGTTATAGAAGAGTATATCGCAGTTTAACGCCCAGTCGTCATAGTCGGGCGCTCTGCCATCGTGGCGCTCGCCGCTCTTGAGGACATCGCCTATCTGCATTATGACGGCCGTTCCGTGCTCCTTTAAAAACGCATTTTCGCGCTCCTTGGGCGTCTTATCGGGATACATGTCCTCAAGCTCCTGAGACGTTACGAACGCCGCATCTCTCGAGAGCTTTACGTGCAGCGGAGGAAACTCCTCCTTGAGCGCGTCATTCGTGTCACACGCCGCGTTTATTATCTTCTGCGCGGTCGCCTTTAAGAAGTCAAGCGTCCTGTCCTCGCGCGTGATTATCTTTTCCCAATCCCACTGGTCGACGTATACGGAGTGGATGTTGTCCACCTCCTCGTCGCGGCGGATGGCGTTCATGTCCGTATAAAGCCCCTCGCCCACCGAGAACTCATATCTCTTTAGCGCGAGTCTCTTCCACTTTGCGAGCGAATGCACGACCTCGCCGTTTAAAGACATATCGGGTATGTCAAAGCTTACGGGGCGCTCCACGCCGTTTAAATTGTCGTTAAGGCCGGAGCTCTGCGTGACGAAAAGGGGCGCGGACACCCTTTTAAGGTTGAGCGCGCTTTTCAGATAATACTGAAACGAATGCTTGATATACTCTATCGCCCTCTGTGTCTCGTATACGCTGAGCGAGTTTTTATATCCTTTGGGAATCATTGAACGATCCATAATAACCTCCGAAAAAACTTATTCCAATCCGCGAATAAAACGGGCAATGGCCTCGTCGTATTCGGGTAGATTACTTACTCTAAGATGAGAATGCGCACCCTTATCAAACCATACCATCTGCTTTTTCTCGCTGCCCAGGCAGTCAAAGAGCTGTCGGCACTTCTCGGGCAATGATGAAATGTCCTGCTTTCCACAGATGAACAGTACGGGAATCTTTACATTCTTTGCGCGTTTCAATGGCGTATATTTCTTTATATCTGTGCCTGAATGTTTTTTTATGAGATAGCGCAGCTCGTCACGTACGGGAAAAGCCGGCTTATTGAGCGTTTTCATACGCTGTGTTAGTACGTCGTAGAATGAAGAAAACGGCCCCTCACATATAATCGTTTTAAGCTCCTGTGGACAGTTTTCATTTGCTGCGACGTATATCGCCGTCGCTCCGCCTATGCAAAGCCCATGAATAGCGAATTCCTCCACTCCGTATTCGTCGCGCAAAAGTCCCATCCACTTTATCACGTCATATTGTTCGTGATAGCCGACGGAATCGCATATACCCTCACTCATGCCGTGCGCACGGATGTCTATCACAAGTACGTTATAGCCCATGTCTTTATAGGGAAAAGCAAAATAATAGCTGTATCTCAATCCCTCGTTTTTGCCGGGGATGATGATGACGGCTTTTTTGAATCCAAAGTCATAGTATTCGCCAAAGAGCTTGAGACCGTCATTTTTAACAGACAGCTCTATCATACAATTCATATTATCGTTCGCCCATTTAACTCCATCGAGATACATGCCGTAATGCTCCTCATTTTCCGGGGCGGAGCATTCTCTCGACCACTTATTCGGCGAAGTTCTCACAAGAAGATCATTATATAGCCCGCGGGCGATGTTCATAGTGCTGAATATCAAGCCCATAGCGCCCACACCCAAAAAAGCTAATATTACTATTAACCACCAATACCACTCCATAAACAAACCTCAACAAATATGCTGGCACGATTATATCACATATCGGATAGCATGAAAAGAGAAAAATGGTCGAAGGAAGCCATTCTGCGCAAAAAAGGTCGAAAAAGCGCGGGAAGTTACACTCTGTATGTATGCGTTTTCCCGAGAAATACGGCATAAAATCATCTATCTACAGGGATGAGTATCTCCGTCACGAACTTTTCCGTGTCGCTCGTGATGCCGTAGTCTATCATAGTGACCTCGCGCGATGGGCCGCATATTTTAAGCCCATTTTCGTGGGCAAAGTCCATCAGCCGCGAATACTGCTCGGGCGCCTCCGTGTGGCTTCCGCGAAAGCGAACGCGCATACACAGCGTCTCGCCTAAAGTGCGCGTCTGTCCGTCATAGTTATCCTCTTCATCTAAAATCAAGAAAATGCTGTCGTATCGGGCATATTGTCCGGAAATAAGGTGGTCTTTTGATATGCTCAAGCCCACCTTTCCCAAAAACACGACGGGCTCGGCGTCCGATTTTTCCAGCCTGCGAATGGGCGCCTCCATGTCCAAAAACTCGCTTATGTTGAGCGAATCGTCCATCCATACCATTCGACACGCGCCCGCGCGCACTGTCTCCACGCAGTTTATCTTCGCGTTTTGCGCCTCATTGAGCTGCTTTAGACGGTTATCTATCTTGCGCTCGATGCGCTTTAACTCCCGCTGCTTTTCCACCACCGCCGCCTTTTGCTGCCTGAGCTTTTCCTCGATGCGCCCGACCTCTCTGTTCTTTAAAAAATCGGAAATCTCATAGAGCGGCATGTCCAGCGCGCGCAGGTATCTTATCGTATTCAACACCTCAAATTGGCGCGTGCTGTAATATCTGTAGCCCGACTCGGGCGAGACGTACTCCGGCGTGAGCAAGCCCTCTTTTTCGTAATGCCTAAGACTGCTCACGCTCAAATGAAACAGCCGCGCAACATCGCCTATCGAAAACAGCTTTTTATCATCCATATGCGGGTCTGTCCCCCTTTTTAAGCCTGTCATTGCGCCTTATGAGCACGAACGCTATGACGCATATTATAACGGATAACAAAGACCCCGTCGCCGTCGCCAGCCCCATGGGAAAGAGCGTATCCGCGAACAGCTTTGACGTGAGGTATACCCCCGGTATGCGCACGAGCGCGATAGCGACGATGTTATGTAAAAAGGACAATCCCGACTTTCCGCACGCGCAGAAATACCCGCTGAAGCTGAAATGCACGCCCGCAAAAATGCAGTCCCAGATATATCCGCGCATATACTGCCCACCCATGCGCACGACCTGCGCTCCCTCCGCAGTGGCCGAGTCCGTAAACAGCGCCACGATGGATTCCGCACAGAATTGTATCGCGACGGACACTATTATGCCAAAGCCGACCGCGATAAATATCGCATATCTGAGCGTGCTTATCGCGCGCTCGGGCTTTCCCGCGCCGATGTTCTGCGCGCCCAGCGCCGAAACCGCGGACAGCATGGAGGATGGGACGAGGAACACAAAGCTCATGAATTTTTCCACTATTCCCACCGCCGCGGCATCGTTAAGCCCTCTGTGGTTCGCGATAATCGTTATTATTATAAATGCGACCTGAATTAGGCCGTCCTGCACGGCCACGGGCACGCCTATTTTTAATATCTGACTCATGACTTCCCGCTTAGGCTTAAAATCATCTTTTTTGATATCGACGCTTTTTCTTTTTATTATGACTATCAACGAGACTATCACGCTTATAGCCTGCGCGAGCGTCGTGCCCAGCGCCGCGCCCGCAGGGCCTAATCGAAGCGCGCCCATGAACAGATAATCCAGCCCTATATTAGCAAGGCAGGCCAATGCGATAAAGTACATCGGACTCTTGCTGTCCCCCATCCCGCGGAATATCGAGCTTATTATGTTGTATGCCGTTATAAACGGTATGCCGATAAAGCATATCGCGAGATAGCTGACCGTCCCCTCGACCGCCTTTTGCGGCGTGGACATCACGGAAACTATCGGGCGCACAAGCACGAGCAGAATTATGGTTATAACTACGGAAAGGGACATGAACAGCGTAACGGTGTTTCCCACATCCTGCGCCATGCGCTTTTTATTCCCCGCGCCCACGGCACGTCCTATGCTCACCGTCGCGCCCATAGCGAGGCCGACTATCATCACCGTGAGCATGTGCATCACCTGAGAGCCTATCGAGACGGCGGTCGTGCTCGCGACCTGCTCATACTGCCCGATTATAAACAGATCCGCCATGCCGTAAAGCGTCTGCAAGAAATATGAGAGCAGATAGGGCAGGCTGAACACTATTACGTTTTTAAATACACTTCCCGTGGTGAGATTTTTTTCCATTTTATATCCCTCTTTGAAATTATTCCATGGGTATATTATAAACTCTATATCTATTGTAGAGTCAAGGATTTTATTTTTATCACATCAAGATGTATCCAAATTGTAAACGACCCTAAAAAATGTATACAAGTAGTAAATTCTTGTTCATTTGTATTGAGCAACCGCAAAAAAAGATGTAAAATATACCTTGTGAATTAAAAGACTAAATGCAACCACGGAAGGTAATCAAATGTTTAAAAACGTGCTTGACTGCTTCGAAAATACGGCGGATAAATACGCGGAAAGGCCCGCGGTCACGGACGAAAACACGACCATCAGCTACCGCGAGCTTAAAAACCGCGCGCAAAAAATGGGCGGCGCTTTGGCGGGCATGATATCCCAAAGGCAGCCCGTCGCGGTTTACGGCGATAAGAGCATCTCCGTCCTATGCGCATTTTTGGGCATAGCCTATGCGGGAGGGTGCTATACCTTATTAAACCCCGAGCTTCCCGAGGACCGCTTAAAGACGGTCTGTACTCTCATAAATTCCGACTTCATATTGACGGACGACGAGCATTTTAAAAGAGCGTCCGAGCTTTTTTGCGATAAAAAAATAATACTCATAAGCTCCCTTTTGGATATGCCGGCGGAAAATTCGGCGCTTCTTGTTGAGCGGCGCAGACGCTCGATAGACACCGACCCGCTCTACATCAACTTCACATCCGGCTCGACGGGCGTGCCCAAGGGCATAGTCGTGAGCCACCGCAGCGTGATGGATTTCATATCCTGCTTCACCGAGCTTTTTGACATCGGCGATACAGACGTCATCGGCAATCAGGCGCCCTTTGATTTTGACGTCTCCGTTAAGGACATATACTCCGCGCTGTTCACAGGCGCAAGGTTGGTCATTATACCGCGCAGACTGTTCTCCGCCCCCACCGCGCTAATAGACTATATCTGCGAAAACGGCGTGACGACTATGATATGGGCGGTCTCCGCATTAAGCCTGTTAAAGACGTTCCACGCGCTGGAATACAAAAATCCCGCGAACGTGCGCAAGGTGCTTTTCAGCGGCGAGGTCATGCCGAATAAAGTGTTAAATTATCTTCGCCGCTTTTTGCCAAATGCGCTTCTCGTCAACCTATACGGCCCGACGGAAATAACCTGCAACTGCACCTACCATATCCTCTCCCCCGAAAGGGATTACGCGGACGGCATACCCATCGGCATACCATTCCCCAACGAAGATGTCTTTTTACTGGACGATGAAAACCGCGAGATAACGGAAAAAGATGTTTCAGGCGAGGTATGCGTGCGCGGGACGGCGCTCGCGCTGGGGTATTACCGCGCGGACGACGAAAATGAAAAACACTTCACGCCAAACCCGCTCAATGGCTGCTATCCCGAAAGGATATACCGCACGGGCGATCTCGCAAAATACGACCAAAACGGCGAGTTGGTATTCTGCGGCAGGAAGGACTTTCAGATAAAATACATGGGGCACCGCATTGAGCTGGAGGAGATCGAGCGCAGGATGGCCGAGACGAACGGCGTCGAGCAATGCTGCTGCATCTTTGACGATAAAAAGCAGCGGTTAAAGGGCTATTACATCGGCAGCATCGACAAGGCCGAGCTTCATTCGATATTAAAAGGCTCACTGCCCGCGTTCATGGTACCCGGAATACTGCATAAGCTGGAGAGCTTCCCGCTCACCAAGAACGGGAAGACGGATCGCAAAAAGTTAGCGGATTTATAGGAGAAACATATGGAAAGAAACGTCTTTGCGTCCTCCGGCGCGTATTATACATTCGACATACCCGCCTTAAAGCGCAGGATTGCATATTTGAGAAAAAATCTTCCCGAAAACGTCGATCTATGCTACGCCGTCAAGGCGAACACGTTTATCGCGGGCGATATTGCGGATGAAATCGACCGCTTTGAGATATGCTCCCCCGGCGAAAGCCTGATATGCGATAGATCAGGCATTAGCGCGGATAAGACGGTGATATCGGGCGTATATAAAAGCCCCGAGCATATAGAATCGCTCGTTAAAGCGGGCGGCGGGCGCATATATACCGCGGAATCCCCGCGTCAATTCGACCTGCTCCTCGCATTATCCCAAAAATACGATTCCACCATTCCCGTTTTGCTTCGTATAACCAACGACAGCCAGTTCGGCATGGAGCAAGCGGACATCGAGAAGATAATAAGCGAGAGAAAATCGCATAAAAACATCGATATTTTGGGTATACAATTCTTTTCGGGAACGCAAAAGACCTCCCTTAAAAAGCTAAACAGGGAGCTTAAAATGCTGGATGAATTCATCGCCCGCCTATATGAAGAATACCGCTTTACCGTGCGCGAGCTGGAATACGGCACTGGCTTCCCCGTGAGCTACTTCACGGAGGACGAGTTTGACGAGGATGAGTTTTTGAGGGGATTTAGCGAGCTTTTAGCCAACCTCAATACAGACGCCAAAATCACTCTCGAGCTGGGCAGGAGTATCGCCGCGAGCTGCGGCTGCTACTACACCGACATCGTGGACATAAAGCACAACAAGGGACAGAATTACGTCCTCATAGACGGCGGTATGCACCAGCTTGTCTACTTCGGTCAGCACATGGCCATGAAGCACCCGTTCATGCACGTCGTCGGAAAGGAAAACGCCCAGCCCACCGCGCTTTGGAACATATGCGGCTCGCTGTGCTCGATGAACGACATCGTCTCAAAGCAGGTCCCGCTGCCCGACATAGCCGTGGGCGACAAGCTGTGCTTTAAAAACACGGGCGCATACTGCCCCACCGAGGGCATATCCCTCTTTTTGAGCAGAGACCTCCCCGCCGTATACAAGATATATGAGAACGGCGAGACCCGGCTCATAAGGCCCAACATCGAAACAGCGCAATTTAACATGTTATATAATGAAAGGAGCTTTTAACATGGAAAACCTCATAGAGATACTCGAAAACATTCAGCCGGACATCGATTACGATACCTGCACCGACCTTATAGACGGTCATCGTTTTGACTCTCTTTCCATCATCTCGCTTATTTCGGAGTTAGAGGATGAATTTGACATAACCATCCCCGCCGTGGATATAATCCCCGCGAATTTCAACTCCGCGCAAGCTATCTGGAAGATGATCTGCCGCCTTCAGGAGGATTAAAAGATGTCCTCTACCGCTGCTGCTGAAACTACGCTTTTGACCGGCAAATTCAGCGATCTGACCTCGTTCTTTTCGCTCATATATTTGGCGGTCTTTCTTCCCGTATGCATTATTGGCTATTCGCTCATGCCAAAAAAGCTCAAGAAGTACTTTTTACTCGTCGCGAGCTTCTGTTTTTATTTTCTCATAAGCGGAAAGCTGCTGGTATACCTGCTTTTGGCGATAGTCGTCACATTCCTTTTTGGATTATGGCTCGATAATGTCGGCTCAAAGCGGGATATCATATTAAAGCAGACGGAAAAGAGCGAAAGAAAAGCGGTAAAAAAGCGGTTTTTACACTACAGCAGATGGATACTCGCCTTTGCGGTGACGCTTTTGGCGGGCGGTCTGCTCGTCTTTAAGTACTCCGCATTCGCGCTCTCCAACATAAATGTGCTTTTCAGGGCGATGGATGTGTCATTTAGGCTGAAGGTTCCGTCCTTCATCATGCCCATCGGCATATCATTTTTCTCACTGATGGCGATATCCTACCTCGTGGACGTATACCGCGGCGTGATCCCCGCCGAGAAAAAGCCCTTTAAGCTCGCGCTGTGGCTCTCGTATTTCCCGCAGATAGTCGAGGGCCCTATTTGCAGGTATTCTCAAACCGCGGACGCGCTTTGGAGCGTGGAGAAGATAAAGTTTGATAACCTCACCCTCGGATTGCAAAGAATACTATTCGGCCTCATGAAAAAGCTGGTCGTCGCGGACAGGCTAAACACGCTCGTCTCCGCCGTTTTTGAAAATTACAGGGAATACAGCGGCGGCATAATCGCGCTCGCGGCAATTTGCTATACGATACAGCTCTACATGGACTTTTCAGGCTCGATGGACGCGGTCGTGGGTACTGCGCAGATATTCGGCGTGACCATGCCCGAAAACTTCAACCACCCGTTCTTTTCAAAGACCATTTCCGAGTTCTGGACACGCTGGCATATCTCGCTCGGCGCGTGGTTTAAGGACTATATCTTCTATCCGCTGACCATGTCAAAGCCCTTAAAAAAGCTCACGTCAAACGCGCGTAAGAAGATAGGCAATCACTACGGCCCGCTGCTTTCGGGCAGCATAGCCCTGCTGTGCGTTTGGTTCTTAAACGGCCTCTGGCACGGCTCGGATTGGAACTACATTTTCTTCGGGATGTATCATTTCGTGCTCATACTCTGCGGCAGTCTCATATCTCCCCCGTCGAAATGGCTATGCCATAAGCTGAAGATAAAGACGGACTCATGGCCATATAAGGCAATGCAGATAGTGCGCACCATCATTTTCGTCATAATCGGCGAGCTGTTCTTCCGCGCGGAGGGACTCAATAACGGTCTCAACATGTTCTCTAAGATGGTAGGCTCGTTTAGCTTCACGGCGCTCACCCCCACCCTGCTCGAAAAGCTGGGCGTGGACATAGCCGATCTCATAATAGTCGGCGTTACGGTCGTCATAGTTTTGGTCGTGAGTATTTTAAACGAACGGGGCATATGCATACGCACGTCCTTAAAGAAGAAAAACGTCGTGCTGCGCTGGGCGATATGGTATGCTCTCATATTGTTCATAGTGATTTTCGGCGCATACGGCCGCGGATATATCCCCGTCGACCCGATGTACGCAAACTTTTGAGGTGAACGTCAATGAAACAGTTTTTTAAACATGTATGCACAGGCGCAGTATTTATAATAATACTCGCAATTCTGCTGGGCGCGGCATCCTTCGTCTTTAACCCCAAGGATAACTCAAAAAAAGCCGGGATGCAAGACCCCACCGCACATGGCTATCTCGCCGAGCCGGAAAACAGCATAGACGTATTGTTCGTGGGCGACAGCGAGTGCTACAGCGCATTTTCACCAAAGGTCATTTGGAAACAGCAGGGCATAACCTCATACGTATGCGGCACGCCCGGTCAAAAGCTGTATTATTCGCTTGAAATGATAGAAGAAGTCTTTAAAAGGCAGTCTCCCAAGATCGTCGTATTGGAGACAAACGCCATATACAGAAAATTCGCGAGAAAATCGGTAGCAGTAAACGAAGTCGAGCTTGCGCTGCCCATATTCAGATATCACGACCGCTGGAAGACTTTAAGCGCGGACGACCTCAATTTCAATACGCAATACACGCATATCGAAAAGAACAGAGGCTATCGCGTCAATAAGGATGTTCGCTCGGTCTCCCCCGGAAAGTACATGAAAAAGACCAAGATTCGAGAGACCATACCGAAAATCAACCTCGATTATATGGATAAGATAATCTCACTTTGTGAGGAGCACGGCGCGCAGCTCATTCTGGTGAGCACGCCCAGCACCAAGAACTGGAGCTATAAGCGACATAACGGCATAAAGGAATATGCCGAGGAAAAGGGGCTTAAATACATCGACCTCAACACCGCCAAAAAGCTCAAAATAGACTGGACAAAGGATACCCGCGACCACGGAGACCACCTGAACCACTCGGGCGCAAAAAAGGTCTCAAAGTACATGGGAAAGTACTTCAAAAAGACAGGGCTTTTTGAGGATAAGCGCGGACGCACGGAATATGCGTCATGGGACGAGTGAAAAAATCCCGCAGCGGGCGAAAACGCCGTAACTGCGGGAATTTTTTCGTGTATTTTTAAAATCAGAACATTACCTTTTCATCGAGGAACGCCTTTAAGTCCGCGATGGGCATCCTGACCTGCTGCATTGTGTCTCTGTCTCGTACCGTCACGCAGTTGTCCTCGAGCGTGTCAAAGTCGATAGTGATGCAGTAAGGCGTGCCGATCTCGTCCTCTCTCCTATAGCGCTTGCCGATGGAGCCGTTCGCGTCCATCTCGATGTTGTGATATTTGATAAGTTCGTCAAATACCTCCTCCGCCTTATCCGAGAGCTTTTTGGAAAGGGGAAGTATGGCAGCCTTATAGGGCGCGAGCGCGGGATGCAGGTGAAGCACTGTTCTGACGTCGCCGCCCTCCAGCTCCTCCTCGTCATATGCGTCGCAAAGGAACGCAAGCGCGACTCTGTCCGCGCCGAGCGAGGGCTCTATGCAGTAGGGAACGTACTTTTCGTTGGTGACGGGATCCTGATACTGGAAGTTTTCACCCGATGCGTTCATGTGCGCGGAGAGGTCATAGTCCGTTCTGTCCGCTATGCCCCAAAGCTCTCCCCAGCCAAAGGGGAACAGGTATTCGATATCCGTGGTCGCGTTGGAATAGAACGAAAGCTCCTCCGGCTCATGGTCGCGCAGGCGGATGTTCTCCTCCGTCATGTTGAGGCTCAAAAGGAACTTCTCGCAGGTGTCCTTCCAATACTTGAACCACTGCATCTCCTCCTTGGGATCGCAGAAGAACTCGAGCTCCATCTGCTCAAACTCGCGCGTTCTGAAGGTGAAGTTGCCGGGGGTTATCTCATTTCTGAAGGACTTGCCTATCTGCCCGATACCCATGGGCATCTTGTGGCGCGTGGAGCGCAGCACGTTTTTGAAGTTTACAAATATGCCCTGCGCCGTCTCGGGACGAAGATAAACGGTGGATGCGGTATCCTCGTTTACACCCTGGAACGTCTTGAACATGAGGTTGAACTGCCTTATGGGCGTGAAGTTCTTCGCGCCGCAGGAGGGGCATACGATGTTGTCCGCGATGAACTTTTCCATCTCGTCCTTATCCATCGCCTCGACGACAACGCCCTCAATCTTATTGTCAAAGAGATACTGCTCGATCAGCTTATCCGCTCTGAAGCGCTCCTTGCACTCCTTGCAGTCCATGAGCGGGTCGTTGAAGCCGCCGACGTGACCGGACGTGACCCATGTCTGGGGATTCATGAGAATTGCGCAGTCCAGACCGACGTTATATTTACACTCGGTCACGAACTTCTTCCACCACGCCTTTTTAACGTTGTTTTTAAATTCAACGCCCAGCGGACCGTAATCCCACGTGTTCGCAAGGCCGCCGTAAATCTCCGAGCCTGCGAAGATGTAGCCCCTGTTCTTACACAGCGCGACTATTTTATCCATTGTCTTTTTCTGCTGATCCATAGCTGATCCTCCTAATAATTTGCCTTATAATCAAAAAAGCTCCCGTCCCGATCAAGGGACGAAAGCTAAACTTCCGTGGTTCCACCCTTATTGACGGGGAAAAACCCGCCCGCTTTAGGTATGCCGTTGTTTTCATGGGATGCCAACCCCAAACGGCCCGTATTCACTTCTATTAATATACTTTATTCCCGCCGAAAAGTCAACTCGTTTTTTATATACAATTTGTTCATTTCAATAATCCGCCCGATATGATATAATGAAGCTTATAAAACTCAAGAGGGAAATTATGAGGCGTTACAAGTTATTATTCATACTGTTGGCTATATTCATCGTCATTTGCGGCTGTTCATCCTCCCCTACCGCGGGGCTGAACACCGACGTCACCGAAAAATACATAAAGAGCATAGAGAGCATGGATTTTTCCGCAGCGCACAAGTGCTTTTGGAAACATGCCGAATACGTTAAAAAAGAGACGTATATCGAGGACTGCGAGTATATTTTGGAAAAGCTGGGCGTCACGTCCATAACCGTCTCGGACGCGGACACTACTGCCAAAAAGGAAGGCGGCGGGACGTTTTCATATACCGTCACGCTGCATACAAAGGAGGCGGGCGACATCGTCTCCTCCTGCTCGACGGACCTCATAATCGAAAAGGGAAAGACATACATCGCATATTCATCCGACCTACTGCTCGAGGATTTTGAGCATAACGACGTGATAACGCGCGTGACCCTCGCGGGACAGAGGGGCGAGATATTCACGAGCGACGGCACAGTCGTTGCGCAGAATTCCTTTGCAGACACGGTATATATCGAGGTCTCGGAGGAGCTCGATTTTAAAGACACCATCACGCGCATAGATTCTCTTTTGGACCTCTCCGAAAAGCAGCTTTCGCGCATAAAAAAGGACTATGACAGCGCCCTTGAAAACGGCTACGGCTCGGTAAAGGTCGAGGAATTCTCCCGCGGCTCGATCGATAAAAAGCTGGAAAAGCAGCTTTTGAACATAGACGGCGTGGGGATAGACTCCGAAAAGATGACCTATCAGCGCTATTACCCCTATGACAACTACTACTGCCACGTCGTGGGATATGCTAACTCCCCCAACGAGGATCAGCAAAAGGAGCTTTCCGCAGGCGGCTACTCCCAAAACTCCGTCTGGGGAAAGGAGGGCATTGAAAAGGAATATAACGAGCAGATGCTCGCATATGACGGATATGCCTATCAGCTTAGAAAGGATACCTATGAGATAAAGCGCACGCTGTATACCGAGGACGCAAAAAACGGCAGCGACGTCATCTTGACGATAGACTCCCAGCTTCAAAAGCAGGCCAACGAGCTCTTAGCCGAAAAGCTGGATGACGACCAGGCGGGCACGGCGATAGTGCTAAACGGCAAGACGGGCGCAGTCCTCGCGCAGGCGAGCAACCCGAGCTTTGACGCGAATCTCTTCGCCTTCGGCATAAGCGAGGCAGATTATAAAAAGCTCACGGAGGACAAGAGCGCGCCGCTGTTTAACCGCGCGACGCAAGGATTATATCCCCCCGGCTCGACCATAAAGCCCTTTACGGCGACCGCCGCGCTGAACGCAGGCACGGCGAGCTTTTCCTCCGTATTCCCGTATACCGTAAGCAACAACAGCTGGACGCCCAAAAATTGGCACTGGCTGCCCGTAAAGAGGGATGAATACGTCTCCCCTCCCCTCACGATGTATAAGGCGATGGTCCATTCCGACAACATCTACTTCGCGTGGCTGGGTCTTGAGGCGGGCTATAAGAACGTCGCGGACTACTTCTCATCGATAGGCATCGGCGAGGCGGTAAAATACGACCTGCCCACGGCGAAATCCAACCTCATAAACGACGATGCGGAGAAAAACGGCACCATGCTCGCGGATATGAGCTTCGGCCACGGTCAAATACTCATCACCCCCATACAAGCGGCATCCATGTATACCGCGTTTCAAAACAACGGCGACATGCTCACCCCCTATCTCGTGGAAAAGCTGGGCGTGACGGATGGTGAGGACTATTCAACAAAGGACGTCGGCGAGCGCACCGTCTTAAAATCGGGCGCGGTCGATTCCTCATATATCGACAATTTTAACCAGATGTTCGCGGGCGTCGTCAATGAAGGCACCGCCACCCAGCTAAAAAGCTCAAAAGCAAGGGTATACGCAAAGACGGGCACGGCGATAAAGGGCGACGATAAGGAAAAGAGGATTTCATGGATAGTCGCATGGCTGCCGGACAGCGATGACGGCCGCATAGTCGTGGTCGTGATAGAAACCCCCGTGAATAAGGGCAACGTCAAGTTCGCCGTCGCGCGCCCGCTTCTGGGGTTGGACGATAAATAGCACAGCACGCCGGAAAGGCTCACATCTCTCCGGCGTTTTTTAATACGGTAATATCAGGATGAATTGACTTTTGCTATTGTCTTTTGTGAAAAAATGAGCTAAAATTAATCTTAACATAGTTTGTATGCATATATCCTTAACTTTAGGCGACACATGCATACTTCACATCAGCGCAGCGCTTATTTTATAAGCTCAACGCAGAATTCCAAAGAATTGGAGGAAAATAAATGAACGGATATGTAAGCAAGCTGTTTGACGTAGACAGCCTCACAATCCCCAACGAAAGGCTGGAAACAAACGTCGATGAGCAGCGCATCGACGACGAGATCACGCAGCTTTCCCGCCGCTATGCGGATGAAATGCCCGCGGATATCGTCGCAAACGACGACGTGGTGTACTGCATCGCCGATGAAAAGAGTTATCCCGATAAGAGGACGATAATCCTCTACCCCGGCGCGGATATGCCGGGCGCGCAGGAGGCCGCAGCCGCCACCGTCGGCAAAATACACGGCTGCAAATTCACCGCCCAACTCGCGGGAAGACCGGTCAACCTGAAGATAATAAATATCATCCGCCGCATTCCCGCCGAAGTAAACGACGCGCTCATCAAGAAGATGGGCATCGAGGGCGTGGGCACGCTTAGCGAGTATAAAGACTACCTATATAATAAGATAGCCGCAGAAATGCGCATGGAAAACGAAAAAGCGCTCATGCGCTATTACATGGAGCAGCTCGAGCAGAACAGCGAATACGCCTATGACGAAGCCGAGATGCAAAGCTTTATCGACTCCGAATACGATAAGGCCGTTAAGGATTACGCGGCGGAGGGCATCGAAGCGTCCCCCGAGGAGATAAAGGATGCGATAATGGGTCAGCAAAAGCAGACGTGGCTCGCACAGGCGTTTTGTAAGGAGCATGGAATAGATATCGACGAGCAGGCTGTCGAGCAGAACGCAGACCAGATGCAGGAGATGATGAGCCTCATGGGTGAGGACGTCCCCGAAAGAGAGGAGCTTCTCAACATGGCGCGCACGGACGAGGCGTTAAACGCGCTGTTCGGCCATATTAGCGAGCTTATCGACAAAAAGACGGAGGTTTCAAATGGCAACGGTTGAATTAAAGGGAAGTGAATGGAGGGATTTTATAAAATCCGAATATGCCGTGATAGACTGCTACGGTGATAACTGCGTGGCCTGCGTCATATTGGAGCCCATCTATGACGCCATCGCGGACGACCTTTCGGGCATCGATTTCGGAAGGATAAATATTTCACTTTATCCCGAGATAGCGGACGAATTCGGCATCAACGCAATGCCCACCCTGCTGTATTTCAGGAACGGCAAGCTGATCGATAAGACCATCGGAAGCATGGAGCGCGCCGAGCTCATGCAGCACATTTCACACTTGCTCTACGAATAAAAAGGAGGCTCGATATTATGGGAAAGATACGCCTGAACAGCGACCGCGAGATAGTCGCGCGCGTGAAGGAAGGATTAAAGCGCACGGGCGGATACTGCCCATGTCGACTGGAGAGAAAGCCGGAGTATAAGTGCATCTGTGAGGAATTTAAGGCACAGATAGCCGACCCAAATTTTGAAGGATACTGCCACTGCCTTCTCTACTACAAAGAAAAATAATTAATTTTATTATATTATAAAGGAGTCCCCCGCTATGAAAAAAATCATCTCAATCGTTCTCATTTTTGCGCTTCTCATATCCGTTTTCGGATGCAGCCTGTTCAGCAATGATTCCATCGTCAAATTGGGCGACTATACGCACAACGACCCTTCCGGTCTTTCTTATGACGAAAGGATCATCTTAAAGGGCGACAATTTCGGAAGCACATTAGAATCCTTCGTGAATTCTGCTGCGTATCCGGACACTATGATATATGATAATGACGGAAACCTCATCGGCATGTACAATTATGACGAAAAGACGGGCATGGCGATCGGTAAGACTGACATTGCTACCGGCGAATACACCCCGTTCTCCGAAAGTGAACAGATTGACCTCGGTATGCCCGATGAATCAAAGCTCATCTCCATCCCGGGCGACACGACCCTATACTTCGTAGTCTACGGCGAAAAGGAAGCGGCCGTTTCGGCATATATGTACGTATTTCTCACCGACGCATCCGCGGCTGATACTATCATCGCGAACACCTCAAGCATATTCGGCATCGACTTAAAGAGCGAGAGCGACACCGTCCTCACCGCCGTAATAGACTCCAGCATGATAGCTGCGGATTTTGCGAACTACGAAGCACAGGGCGAGACCTTTGAAAAGAAGGACGCCGCGACGTATGCCGAAATTCTCTCCCAGACCTATGGCGTAAGGGAAGACATGGGCGTCAATCCCTATAAGCCCTATGAAGGACATGAGGACCCCGATGACATCGAATACGATCAGAGGGTAGTTCTCACCGGTTCTGGCGAGGCCGCAGTTACCGAGGAATACACCAAGGACGTATCTTCCATGACCGAATACGTCTACGGAAAGGACGGAGAAGTCGTCGCGATGTACACCTATCTTGAGACTCCTTCAAAGGAGGCTGCCGACGAGCTGATGGACAATAAGGTTTATCCCACAGCGGAGCGCGTATCCGACACCGTCATCTTAGTGGCCACAACCGGTCAGGATATGCAGGATGAATTGACGGCGTATATGGGCTATAACGTAATAAAGGATAAATCCGTCGATGAATTTGTGAGAATGCTACAGGAGACATTCTTCACATCCGTTTGCGAATAAATTAAACAGGCAAGGCGCCGTAAATTACTGCGGCGCCCACTTTTTTATATCAGCGTTTCCCTATACAGGAGAATACAAATGAAAAACAGACCTAAAGAAAAAACGAAAACCGATAGCTGGCGAGCGTTGTTCCGAACTATCGGAAAATTGAAGCTACCCTGGATATGGATAATAGTGGCAGTGGCGCTCAATATCGTATTAAACGACCTCCTGCTCGACCTTCCCGACATGACTGCTGACCTTTTAAACGGAAATCTCGAAGGCGCGGCGCTCACAAAGGCGATAATGTTCTACGTTATGTTCGGAATATTGTCGTTTATAATGGTCGCGGGACAGGTTCAGGCGCAGTCCTACGGCGTTAAAAAGTCAAGGCAGAGCCTCTGGAACAAGATGCTGGGCATGAAGATGAGCTTTTTTGACAAAAACGACCCTTCTGACCTCATGAGCACCATAATAACGGACGCAAGCACAGCCATAAACGACTTCATAAACGTGCTCATATATTTAATACCCTCAATATACTACGTCGTCATGGCACTTCTAAGGATAAACGAATATCACTGGATATTAGCGGCATCCTGCTTCGCAATGCTCCCGTTAAAGTATTTATATGCTCTTTTTATGGGAAAGCAGTTCCAGAAGAACACCGCAAAGGTCTATATTAAGATAGGCACTTTGACGAGCTACCTCGCGGACAGGATAAGCCACCTTCCCCTCATAAAGACTTATACAAATGAGCAGGTCGAGAGAGAAAACGGCAGCCGTACCGCAAAAGAACTGTTAAAGGCGAACATGAAGCTCGTCCACTTAGACAATATCGCGACAGCTGCGGTATCCGTGCTGGATATATTTCAGAAGTTCATCGTAGTAGTCATCGCCGTTATCCTCTTACAACAGAAAAAAATAGATGTCGCAATGTGGCTCGCGTTCTTCCTGTTTGCCCAAAACCTCTTCCCGCAGATGGATCAAATTTTTGACATGTGGATAAGGATAAAGGGTATGCACGGATCATTCCATAGAGTCATTGAGATAATGGACGGCGAGGGCGAAGGCAGTGAATCCGCCCTCCCCTTCCCCGAAACGGGCGACATCAGGTTTGAAAACATCAGCTTCACCTATCCCGAAACGGACACACCCGCGCTTGATAAAGTGTCCTTTACCATTCCCCGAAGCGGCAACGTCGCAATAGTGGGCCTCTGCGGTAGCGGCAAAACGACGTCCCTAAGCCTGATAGAGCGCTTCTACGAGCCCGACAAGGGCGATGTGTTCATAGGCGACGTGAACGTCAAGGACATACGCCTCGACGAATTCAGAAAGAATCTCGCATATGTTCAGCAGAACGCCGACGTTTTTAGCGGAACGCTGCGCGAAGCGCTCACCTACGGCATTGAGCGAAACGTAACTGATGATGAAATACTCGAGGCGGCCGAAAGAACGGGCTTTAACGAGTATATCGATCAGTGCGGCGGAAACCTCGATTCCGACATATCCGCAGGCGGAAAGTCCATGTCCGGCGGACAGAGCCAAAGGCTCGTACTGACGCGCGAGCTGCTGCGCGGCGGCGACATAATCCTCATGGACGAGCCGACGAGCGCGCTCGACGTGCGCATATCCGCAAAGATCCAGGACACCATGGACACAGTTTTTGCCGGTAAGACGCGCATACTTATCACTCACGACCTGAATTTGGCGAAAAAATACGACAGAATAATCGTGTTGGAGGGCGGCAAGCTCGTGGGCGACGGCTCCCACGAAAGCCTGCTCAAAAGCTGTGAGACATACATCAAAATGAACGAAAATGCTAAGGAGGAGGCAGCGGAATGAAAGAGAAGAAGTTTTCAATTAAAAACATGACCCGTTATTTCACCATCCTCAAAGGCATAAGGCTGCCCTGGTGGCTCATCATATTGAGCTGCGCCTTCGGCATAGGCATGATAAACGCGGAAATGCTCGTCGCGACGCTCACCGCGGATATCATCGACACGAGCCAGAACGCGATCAACGCCAAGGAGCTAATAACATATATCAGCACGGTCGCGCTTTCCGCAGCTCTGAGCATATGCGAAAACTACTTCACCCGCAAGATGGAGGAGGTCGTCACGCTGCGCGTAAGGACAAAGCTGTGGAAAAAGATAATGTATCTGCCCACGAGATACTACGACGAGGACAACGGCGACGAGCTGATAACGAGGGTCACCTCCGATGCATCAGCCCCCGCGGGTCTGTTCACGGTAGTCATATCCTGCATAGTGTGCGTAATCACTACCGTTCAGGCGTTTTTAAGGCTGTTTGAGTATAACGTGACCCTCGCGAGATATTCGCTCATCATAATTCCGCTCACACTTATAATAAGCGTGATTTACAGCAAGCTCATGTTCAAGCTGGGCGTTTATTCCACGACGACCATGGCGGGCAGCCTCGGCTATTTAGCGGAGCGCGTGCGTAACTTCCGCCTCATTAAGAGCGCGGTCGCGGAAAAATACGAGCTGAAAAAGGGCGATAACTCCTTTAAAAAGATGTATAAAGCGGAATTTTTGAGCTGGCTCATGGTGGCGGGATATCAGCTCGCCTCTGGCATGTTCTCAATAATGTTTATCGTTATAGTTTTCGTCATCGGCGGACAGCTCACCAAGACGGGCGAGGTCACGATAGGCGACCTCACCGGCTTTTACATGATAACTGGCATAGTCGGCCTTCAGCTCATGCAGCTGTTCATGAACATCGGCTCCGTATCAAACACATTCGGCACGATGAAGAAGATCGCGCAGGTCATGGACACGCAGTCCGAAAACGCCGAAGGAAAGCCCGTCCCCAAGCTCTGCTCGGATATAGTCTTTAAGGACGTCTGCTTCAGCTATGACGGCGAAAACGAGACGTTAAACAACTTAAACCTGAAAATACCCATGGGCAAGGTCACCGCGGTAATAGGCGGAAACGGCGCGGGCAAATCCACCATGTTCAAGCTGATAACCAGGCTCTATGAGCCAAAGAGCGGTCAAATACTCTTTGGGGATGAGAACATAGCCGATTTTAACCTGACGCAGTGGCGCGATGAATTCTCCTACGTATTTCAGCGCAGCCCGCTCATCGGCGGCACGGTGAGGGATAACATCACCTACGGACTTGACAGCGAGGTCAGCGAGGACGAGCTTATAAGCGTCGCGAAAAAGGCGAACTGCTATGACTTCATAATGGAAAAACCGGGCGGCTTTGATGAAGAGGTGGGTCTGGACGGCTCGAACTTCTCGGGCGGTCAGGCGCAGTGCATCTCCATCGCGCGCGCAATGCTCAGAAACTCGGATTATCTTCTCTTAGACGAAGCCACGAGCAATCTGGATGTCGTGAGCGAGGCGCTCGTCACGCAGGCCATGGATAACCTCATGGAAAACAGGACGACCGTCATGATAGCGCATAACTATGCCGCGACCAAAAACGCGGATTACATTATAGTCATGAAGGACGGCGCTGTCGAGGCGGCGGGCACTCCGGACGAGCTATCCCAGACGAACGACTACTATAAGATGTTTATAAAGACATTATAACCAACGGACCGCAGCGCGCGGCCTTACTACTAATAAACAAGGATAATAAATTATGGATAAAAAATTAAAATTGACGCCCATCGCCCCCGGTGAGACGCGCCACGGCTTCAAGCTCATAAAAAAAGAGTTTGTCAAATCTAAAAACGCCGAGCTTTATACGCTATCGCACCTCAAGACGGGTACAGAGCTTTTGTATTTTGACCGTGACGACGAGAACAAGACGTTCTCCATCGCGTTTACCACCCTGCCCGAGGACAACACGGGCGTGTTCCACATCTTGGAGCACAGCGTGCTGAACGGCTCAAAAAAATACCCCGTGAAGGAGCCGTTTGTGTCCCTGCTTCAAAGCTCCATGCAGACGTTTTTAAACGCGATGACCTTCAGCGACAAGACGGTCTACCCCGTATCGAGCAGGAATGAACAGGATCTTTTCAACCTCATGAGCGTATATTTGGACGGCGTTTTTAACCCGCTCATATACACCCGCCCCGAGATATTCATGCAGGAGGGCTGGCATTATGAATTTGAAGATGAGGGCAAAATGCCATATTATAACGGCGTGGTCTACAGCGAGATGAAGGGCGTGTATTCGGACGTCGACAGCCTCATAATGGACGAGACGCAGCGCCTGCTCTTCCCCGACAACAGCTACGGCTACATTTCGGGCGGTCACCCCGAGAACATCACCGATCTGACATATGAAAAGTTCATAGAAACGCACAAGAGATTCTATCACCCCTCCAACGCGAAGATATTCTTAGACGGTCATATGGACATAGATACTGTGCTCGAGTACATCGACGGCGAATATCTCTCAAAATACGACTACCGCGAGGCAGATTTCGCGTTCAAGGCGCAGGCTCCGAAGAACGCGCAAAAGACGCTTTACTATGAGGCACAGCCGGATGAGGGCGGGCTTTCGCACATGGTTTTCGCAAAAATACTCTGCAAGCATGATGAAATTGAAAAGATATATGCCGCAAAGATATTGGCGGATTATCTCACCGGCTCAAACGAAGCTCCCCTAAAGCGCGCGTTCCTCGAAAAGGGGCTTTGCCAGGACGTGACCTTAGAAGTCGCGGACGACGAATTTCAGCCGTTTACCGCACTCGTCATAAGAAATGCGGATAAGGACAGATTTGATGAGATCAAATCATTCATAAAGGACGCGGTCAAGGATATCTCCAAAAACGGAATAGACGCCGACGCGCTGAAGGCGTCCATCGAGAGATTTGCGTTTAAAAATAAGGAAATAAGCGAACCCTACGGCCTTGAGCTTGCGATACGCGCGCTTAACGGCTGGCTTTACGGCGACGACCCGCTCACGCATATCGACAACGCGGCTGTATTCGATGCGCTGCGCGAAAAGTCCTACACGGCGTACTTTACCGACCTCATGCTGGATATCTTCACAAATGACGAGGGCGCGTCCTATCTCTACATTTTTCCCTCGCTGACAAAGGGCGAGGACGACGCCAAAAAGGAGGCGCTCAAGCTGGAAAACTCCGTTTCCAAATGGACGGAGGACGATAAAAAGCGCATATTTGACGAGTTCACAAAGATGGTCGAATGGCAGCGCAGCATGGACACGGACGAGGCGCTTTCCACCCTGCCCCACCTCGAGCTGAGCGACATCCCGGAAAGCGTCGAGCCTATCCGCACAGAGCTTGAAAGCATCGCAAATACGCGGGTTTTACACGTCGATACGCAGACAAACGGTATAGTCTATCTCAACATGTATTTTGACATATCCGATTTCACGACGGACGAGCTTTGCGAGATAAACGTGCTGTCCTCCTGCTTCGGCGAGCTGAGCACCAAAAACTACCCCGCAGATAAGCTACAAAGCGCAATAAAGGGCACGTTCGGCTCGCTGTATGCGTCGCTAAAGCTGTTCTCCAAGCCGGCCGAGCTTGACAGCTGCACGCCATATTTGCACGTGAGCGCAAGTATGCTCGAGGAAAACGCCCAAAAGGCGGCTGCTCTTATAAGCGAGCTGTTGTTAAACGGCAAGTATGACGAAACGGACAGAATAGGCGAAACCGTGCTGCAAAACGAGTATTTCTTAAAGCAATCGCTCATAAGCAACGGACATATGTACGCCATAACCAAGGCGTTGAGCGCATTTTCCGCAGAGGGCGCATTATCCGAGCTGACCTCCGGCGAGAGCTTCGTGCGCTGGTACGGCGACTATGCCGAGAGCTTTAAGGATGACGCGCAAAATTGCGGCGAGCGCCTTGCATCGCTCGCGAAAAGGGCGTTCAGCAAAAAACGCCTGTTCGTGGGCGTGAGCGGCAATATCGACTCACACATCCTGTCAGGCATCATATCCGCCCTTCCCGAGGGTAAGATGGGTAAAATGGCCGAGCATCCCAAGTTCGATACGTCGGATGCGGCGATAACAATTCCCTCGGACGTGAGCTACAGCGCCATAGGCGGCAACCTCTATGCCGCGGGCGGCAAGTTTACGGGAAGCTGCTCCGTTGCGGCGTCCCTCATAACCTACGGATACCTCTGGAACATGGTGCGCGTGCGCGGCGGCGCATACGGCACGGGCATGAGCGCCCGCACGAACGGCGACATCTTCTGCTATTCATATCGCGACCCGAACGTCAAAAACTCGCGCGAGGCATTTTACGGCGCTGCGGATTTCCTCGAGGATGCGCTGGGTCAGGGTATGCCCATCGACGATATCATAATAGGCACGGTGAACACCACCGACCCGCTTTTAAGCCCCTCGAACGTCTGCAAGGTCATGTGTGAGAGGTTTATAAAGGGCACGACCGACCGCATAGCCGAGATACGGCGCGAAATTCTGAGGACTACACCCGACGAGCTGTTAGCTTTAAAGGACATAATCGCCAAAAGCATTTCGGACGGAAAGTTCTGCGCCGTAGGCGGAAAGGACGCCGTAGCATTTTTGGAAAAATAATTAGAATAACATCAAAACAGCGTCGAGATAAATGCGTCTCGGCGCTGTTTTTTGCGTAGCTATTGTTTTTTGACGAGCTTTATTATGACGACCTCCGGCGGGTTATAAAAGCGCGGAACACTCAAATTTTCCTTCGCGAGTCCCCTGCTCACTATCATCGTCGTGTTGTCCCTGACGTACAGACGCCCACCGGTATATCTCGGCAAAATCCCCTGATCCGGCGCGTAAAAGCCGTTTATAAACGGCGGCAGACACCATTGCCCGCCGTTCGCGTGTCCGCTCAGCACGAGGTCAAAGCCCTTTTGCGCATAATCCGCAAAATACTCCGGTCTGTGCGAAAGAAGGACCGTGAAATTTCCGTTATCCGTTGCTTTTTTTACCTGTTCAAGCTGATTTTCAAAAGACGTCACGCCATCAAGAAGCGAGGCATCGGGGTCATCCACGCCGCAGATGTTTATCGTCTGTCCATTTATCGTCACGGACTGCGCATCACCCGAAAGGCGCGTCACGCCGTACTTTTCGAGCATTTTCATACGCTCGTTAAATGCATCGGCGCCGTTCGCATACTCGCTGTCTCCCGTAACGTAAAAACAGCGCTCCCTCTCGGTTATTTCCTTAATGAAAGTCTCCGCTTTGCCATCCGAAAGCTCGGAATCGAAAATATCGCCCGTGAGCATGACCAAATCAGGCTCCTCATAAACCGTCGCCGCGAGCAAGCTGACCTGACGCTCGCCGTAATCGCAGGAATGGAGGTCGGAAATGAGCGCCAGCGTGATCTCGTGGCTTATCTTGTCCGACTCGACCTCGTAGCGCTGCACGTCCAAGTCGTTTTTAAATCCGTTTGAGAAGAACAGCACCGCATAAATAAGCACTAATACGGCCCATTCTACTATTAATCTTCCCTTTTCTTCGTTTATCTTCATTTTTCCCGAATTTACATGTACAGCAGTTTTTTATACAGCGCCGTCTCGTTTTGCGCAGAAGAATAGAACTCAACCTTGCCCGTTCCGCTGTCATTAGCAAGCCCCGTTTCGTCGAGCGTGTGCTTTAAATATCTCACCACGCCGTACATCCCGTCGAATATCTCCGCCTTGCCGTCAACGTATTTCAGCGCAGTATTTCTGATATGCTCGCTCACGAACGAATAATGCGTGCATCCCATTACGATGGCGTCTATGCGCATACCCTTTAGCGGCGCGAGTTTTTTTTCAAGGTAATCTTCCAGCTCAGGTGCGTCAAAATCGCCCTTTTCGATGAGCTCGACCAGCCCGCCGCACTTCATGTTTATGACCTTGTCCTTGCAGTTAAGGCGCTCCAGCAGCAGGTTATACCTCTTTTGGGATATAGTCGCGGGCGTCGCCATTACGAGCACCTTTCCGTCCCCCTCAAGCGCAGTCAAGGCGGGCTTTACCGCAGGCTCCATGCTCAAAATGGGGATGTTGTAGATGTCCCTCATCTCGCGGATAGAGACGCTTGTGGCGGTGTTGCAGGCAACCACGATGAGCTTCACGCCCTTGTTATACAAAAACTCGCCACAGTTTAAGGACAGACGGCGTATCTCGTCCTCCGTCTTTTCGCCGTAGGGCGCGTTTTTATCATCGCCGTAGTATATGAAATCCTCTTTAGGCAGCTTTGTGAGCGCGTGTCTTAAAACGCTCAGACCGCCCACGCCCGAATCGAAAAAGCCGATGGGACAGTGTTTTTTATCCATAATTGCTCCCTTATCATTTGTTCACACTAATTATATAACAAATATTCCTATTTTTCAACAGAAACGACCTTCGAAAGCGCCCGCGCGAATATGACCGCGGAGTTCTCCGCCTCCTCGAGCGTATTCATGTTATGCCCTATCTCTATCAGGCAGTTCAGATCGCCCACATGCTGATTATACCTGCCCTTTTTTATGCAGATATTGCGCACGAGCGCCTCATCCACCTTTACGAGCTGCGCATTGATGCTCTTTGCAAACGAGTAGTTGCGCTTGAAGTTTGGCTTCTTTTCAAACCCCTCTCCCCTTCCCACGACGAACATCATCCGCGCGCATTTCTTGCCGTTCACATTCACGTAATCCTCCGTGCTTTCGGACGACGTCGCGTCGCGGTGCAGATCGATGAAAATGTCGATATCCGGATATTTTTTCAGATATTTTTCCATCGTGACCACGCTTCTGTCATACGCCGTGGTGAGCTTGGGCGGCTCGTGGTCCGTCGTATCGTGAATTACGTTAAAGCCCTGCGCCTCCAGCTCTTTTTTCATCACCTCTCCCACCGCGACTATGTTCTTGTCGTTATCGTGCGTGCGCCAGCTTCCCGATTCATCGTATTCATCTCCCTTGACCTGCCTATACGCCTCCGTAGTGTGCGTATGATATATGAGTATATTCGGGCTGCCCGAGATGGTATAATCGCCCGTTTTGTCCTCCTGCTGCGGCTGTGAGTTTTCTATTGGCAGTAAAAAGTCCGAAAGCTCACCATCCGCCGTGACCGCCACCGTGTTCTTCTCGCTCGGGAGCATGAGCCTTATCATGTCCCACGCGGACGCATCCTCACCCGCGCCCGTCAGCTGTGCATTTTCCCCCGTACACGCCGCTATCGCCGCAAACACGAATATCGCCGCCGCAATGACGCAAATGACCTTTATCGTTTGTTTCATAGGCATACCTTCTTCCATCATTCTTACTAATAATATGATGGAGTCGGGTGGGTTTAGTCCATGTAATCGCGAATATCCTCATACGGCACATGCGGATTCACGGCATAGTTAATCGCGTCTGATAAAAGCTGCGCGGCGTGGTCTGTCAGCTTATCGATGTTCGTGGGCGTTATGACGAGGTCGTCCGGCTTTTCGCTCATGCGGCGAACGGCTCGCTTTATGGTCTCGTCGTCACCCGTCACGCCTTCGAGGTAGTCCCGCGCGACAGTCGAGGCATACGCCACTGTAGGCACGCCCACAGCGATGACCTCCGCGCCCGTCGTGCTTCTGTCTATGGCGTTTCGATTGTTTCCCATTCCCGCACCCGGCTGTATCCCCGCGTTTGATATCTGTATACTCGCGCCGATCCTCCTTATTTCACGCGCCGCCAATGCATCCACGGCGATTATGACCTGCGGATTTAGCCGCTCGCAAAGCGCGCCTATGACCTCCTCGCTCTCTATGCCCGTGACGCCCAAAACTCCGGGAGCTATCGCCGCGACTGTGGACGCGCGGTCGTCTATCGCGTCTGGGATGTGCTGCTTGATATGCCGCGTGACGAACACCCCGTCGCACGTCTTTGGCCCCAACGAATCGGGCGTGACCATCCGGTTTCCCAGCCCTATCACGAGCACATTTTCATATTGCCCGACGAGCCTGCCGATCTCCTTCGCGCAGCACCTCGCGAGGCTCCTCCTCTTTTCGGGGAGCAGCGCCGCAATGCTGCCCATATCCAGCGTGACGTACGTTCCCTCCGGCTTTCCCAACCGATCAGCCGCAGTTTTCCCCGTGACCTCTATGCGCGAGACCTCTATCCCGCACTCGTTTAAAAAGCTCTCGCTCGATACTCCGTCGATTTTTCCTAAATTCGCGGCTAATTCCGCCGCCATGTCCGTCCTTATCTGCATATTCCACCTCATTTTTGAAAATATATGAGGATTATATGCATTTTTCTATAAAAATCACTTGCAATTCCTGGCTTATTATGATAATATCGAAATGTTGAAAATATCTATTTGGGGGTGAAAATATGCCTAACATTAAATCCGCTAAAAAGCGTGTCAAGGTTATCGCTAAAAAGACCGCAGAGAACAGAATGGCTATGTCCGCTCTTAGGACTCAGCTCAAGAAGTTCAACGCCGCTGTCGATGCCAATGACAACGTTGAAGCTGTTTACACCGCTACCGTTAAAAAGGTAGACGAAGCTGCTTCTAAGGGTCTTATCCACAAGAATAAGGCTAACAGGACAAAGGCACAGCTCGCTAAAAAAGTTCAGGCGTAAGCTCGGGCTTTGAGCAATGCAGATATTTTTGATCTTCCCCGGGTCACAAATATCCAAGGAATAAAGAATTCCCTTTCCAACACCCTCGGAATGGGATTTTTTATTTTAGACAAACAATAAACCGCCGAGAAGTGATTCCCGACGGTTTTTATGCTTTTAGCGCTTATTTTAATAATTGGTTCTGCCCTCAAACGCCTTTAAAAGGGTTATCTCGTCCGTATACTCAAGCTCCCCGCCGACGGGCACGCCGTGGGCTATTCTCGTGACCTTTACGCCCGTGCCGTTTAGCAATCGGGATATATACACCGCGGTCGCCTCTCCCTGAACGTCGGGGTTCGTCGCGAGGACAATCTCCCTCACGCCGCCCTCACGCACGCGCGCTATCAGCTCCTTTATGCGGATATCGTCCGGGCCGATGCCGGAAAGCGGGGATATCGTCCCGCCCAAAACGTGATATACGCCCTTATATTCGCGCACGCGCTCAAACGCCGCGACGTCCTTTGAATCCTTCACGACGCATATCAGGCTGTGGTCGCGCCTGTCGTCCGCGCATATGGGGCAGACCTCCCTATCCGTTATGCATCCGCATATCTTGCAATATTTCACGGCAAGGCGCGCCGTGTACATGTCCTTGGCGAACTGCTTGACGTCCTCCGGGTCCATGTCTATAATGTGATACGCCATCCTTGCGGCGCTCTTCGGCCCAACTCCGGGCAGCTTTGAAAACTGCTCCTTGAGCCGCTCGAGCGACTCGATCTCATACATCTTTAGAACATTCCTCCGAGGTTCATTCCGCCCGTTATCTTGCCCATTGCCTGTTCATATTCCGCATTAGCCACGGAAAGCGCCTCGTTTACCGCCGCTATGACGAGATCCTGTAACGTCTCGATATCGTCAGGGTCGACTACCTCAGGCGCTATCTCGATATTCTTGACCTTCTTTTCGCCCGTGACGACCGCCTTTACCACGCCGCCGCCCGCTGTCGCCTCAAACTCGCGCGCCTCAAACTCCTCCTGAACGCGCTGCATGTTCTGCTGCATCCTCTGCGCCTGCTGCATCATGTTCTGCATGTTCATTCCGCCGCCCATTCCCGGGAAGCCGCCTCTTCTTGCCATATCTTTATACCTCCATATTTCAATCGATTATTTCAACGCCCGCGAATATCCCCGATTCTTCCTGCTCGGGAACCTCGACCTCCACGGTGTACGCCGTACCCGTGAGCAAGCTGAGCGTTTTTTCAAGATTTTCTTTGGGTATACCCTCCGTGAGCATCCTCACCTTATCGGGCTTCCCCGTTATGCGCAATCTGCCGTTTGATATCTCTATCGGCCGCGCATCCTTTATAAACACATACCACGCAGGGTCGTTTGTCTTATAGTATTCCAGCACCTTTTGCCAGAACTGCGCGTCACTCGCGGACAGCTTGGGCGGCTGTGCTTTTTTTACCACGTTTGTCGCTTTTGCCGCTTTTACTGTATTTGCCGCAGGCGCCTTGGGCTGTTCCTCCGTATTTTCGGCAGATGGGATGGGTGCGCTGTCGTTCGGCACGGCTATCGTCACGCCCTTTTCCTCAAGCTCTCTCAGCTTGCCCTCCAGCTTGGCTATGCGCGCCTGCATGTCCTCCGGTCTATCCATCAGCTCGGGCAGCATTATGTGCATTACGGCGTTTTCCAACACTACTGCGGGATGTACTGCGAATTTCATCTTATTTTCCGCCTCGCAGAGTATCTCCAATATCCTCAAAAGCTCCGGCTGAGATGCCCCCGCGGGCGCCTCCCCTGTCACGCCCAGCGTCAGCCGCTGTCTGAACTGTGAAATGAGCTGGGATATCACAGAGGACGGATCCGCTCCCTCATCCAAAAGGCGATTTAACAGCATGAGCGCACTTTTAGCGTCATAGGCAAGTATATGCTCCGTTAGCTCGTCTATCGCGCCGAGGTCGGTCAGGTTCAACACCTCACATACGACATTCTCCGTGACCTTTTCGCATACCGAGCAGCACTTATCGAGTATCGAGAGTGCGTCTCTCATGCCGCCCTGCGCGGCCTGCGCTATCGTCTCCAGCGCGGCGTCCTCTGCGCTCATGCCGATGCTCGAGAGGACTTCCTTCATCCTGCCCACGATGCTCGTGTCCGCAATGGATTTAAAGTCAAACCGCTGACAGCGCGATAATACCGTCTTGGGCAGCTTTGAAAGCTCCGTCGTCGCGAGTATGAATACGCTGTATTCGGGCGGCTCCTCTATCGTCTTTAAAAGTGCGTTGAACGCCGCGTTTGAGAGCATATGCACCTCGTCTATGATATAGACCTTGTGCTTGCCCTTTACGGGCAGGAGGTTAATCTTGTCCCTTATCTCCCTCGCGTTGTCCACGCTGTTGTTGGATGCCGCGTCCATTTCGATTATATCGGGCATATTGTCCGCAAGCGCCGCCTTGCAGTTTTCACATTCAAGGCAGGGCTCGCCGTCCTGTATATTCGTGCAGTTGAGCGCACACGCCAAAATCTTCGCCGTACTCGTCTTTCCCGTGCCCCTCGGGCCGGAGAACAGATACGCATGGGAGGTCTGTCCGCTCATTATCTGATTTTTTAAAACCGCCGAAATGTTGTCCTGTCCCTTTAGCTCGCAAAAGCGGCGGGGGCGAAAGCGGCGGTAAAGCGCCTTATAAGCCATAGTTACCTCTTTATATCACATTACCCTACTATTTTATCAAAAAAACACGCTTTAAACAACAAAAAAATAGACGCACATGTAAATACATGCGCGTCTTATCATCAAAATCGCTTATTGCTCTTCATTCAGCTTTTTAACGAGTGCGATTATCACGGGCAGCTCGTCCTTTGAGCATTCTATGACCGAGCCTGCGGGCTGTGCGTCCAGCGGCTCTATCGTCAACGAGACGTTCTTCTTCTCCTTCAGGTTGTTGAGCGCGCGCTCCAGCTTGGTCACCTTTTCGACCGAGCCGGTCACATCCGCAAAGTATCTTTCGCCCCTGCTCATGACCTTTAACGCGAGCGTCGCGGCCTGTTCCTCGTTTTTGGCTTCATCAGCTTCAGCCTCGACATGCGCGTGCTTCGCCGTTTCATCTATGAGTTGTTCTTCCTGTTCTTGCTCTTCCTCGTTCACTGCCTGTTCTTCTTTAACAGGCTCCTGCTCTGCATTGCCGGAAAAATCCTCCTCATCCTCGGGGATTGCCTCAGTTTCCTGCTCTTCCATGCACTGTCGCCTATAATCCCGCCTGCTCTTTATAAACGTCACTATGTAGACGATGAGCAATATGAAAACCACCGCCCCCAACACCGCAAAGACAGCTATTCCCGCAATGGAGGACGCAAGGCTCAAAAGCACGCCGAGATATGGTATGTAGCAGAGTGCTCTGCCCCTGATGTTGCCGCGCTCGACGTTAAAAAAGTCGTCGTGCAGGGTGTCGTATAATATGCAGTTATCGCCCTCAATGCCGTAAAAATATGCGGTAGTCAGCTTACAGTCCGCGCTGCTCTCGCTCGACGCATATGTCACCGCGTTTCCCTGAGAAATATCCGCGCGCACGTCGTATAAAACGGCGGAATATGAAAGCGGAGCGCCCTGATCGTCGAGATTCGGATAGACCGCCTTGCCCTCGATCTGAAACGGCTCGCCGTTTAAGCGAACGTTCACGCCGTATGCGGCGAGAAACACGCAGCCGAATATTATGACGAGCGAAAGTATGGAGATGATTATAAGCGAAAACACGCCTTTAGCTCTATGCATTTTTCTCATACCCTCCCCTTGTCAAAGCTGGCCGTTTATGTCGCGGAAATAGCGCAGGATATCGCGGCGCGTCACAATGCCGATGAACATCCCGCGGTCATCCACGACCGGAACGAAGTTTTGATCCATCGCGCGCATAAGCACGTCGTCCACGGAGGCCGACGTAGTGAGCGCCTGATTTCTGTTTTCGCTCATGAGGTCTTTTACCGTGACGCTGTCCGACGCAGCGTTGCGCACACTGCCCAGGTCGACCAATTTCCAAAGAAAGTCGCCCTGCGCGACCGTCCCGACATATCTTCCCGAGCGGTCAATGACGGGGATGGCGGTGTAGCTGTGCTTTCGCATCTTTTCAAGACCCTTTATCATAGTGTTGTCGTCATATAGATAGTTGACCTCAGCCTTGGGCTTGAGGAAAAACATGATATTCATAAGTCACCTCATATATAGTGTTGCTTACATTATACCATGAATTTCGACAATATGGGGGAATTATTTGTAAACAAACGATAAACGCGAAAAAAATCAGCCTTTGCTCTTGCTTTGAGCATGACGCTTAATGGCATAAAACGTCTCGTCGCTCATATCGTGCTCCATTTTGCAGGCATCCTCCGCCGCGACCTCGCTATCCACACCCAGCTTCGTCAAAAAGGAAGTGAGCGTCGTGTGCCTGTCATACATCTTATCGGCGATCTCCCTGCCCGAATCGGTAAGGGTGATGAAGCCCTCGTGGTCGACGGTGATATAGCCGCCCTCCTTTAAAAGACCTACGGCGCGGCTCACGCTGGGTTTGGAAAAGCCCATGTGCTCACAGACGTCTATCGAGCGGCAGGCGCCCTTCTCATTTGTAACTATTAATATCGATTCGAGATACATCTCGCCCGACTCTTGCAATCTCATATTCTCTTCTCTCCTAAATTAAAACTATTTTAATGGTATCATATCGATATTACAATTTCAAGTCATGTTTCAAAAAGTTTTTTTATGAAAAAAAGCGTTGACAATGGGAATATTGTGTAGTATCATAATAACAGGTTAGCGAAAGCTAACTAATATTTGCCTGCAAAGTTAGCTCAAGCTAACTTTTTAAGGGCAGTTCGGTAAGTTTATGCTAACCGAGAAAGGACAAAATTATGCCGCTTACATTTGCAGACATCGGCGAAGCCGCCATCATCAAACGCATCTCGGGAAACCCCGATCTGCGCAGGCACTTAAACGAGATGGGCTTTGTTCCCGGAGGCACTGTGATGGTGATTTCCAAAATCGGCGGAAACGTCATCGTCAATGTTAAAGAATCAAGAGTCGCCATAAGTAAAGAAATGGCGAACAAGATATTTATTTAATTATAGGAGGAAACCGCATTGAAAACTTTGAGACAGGCCAAGGTCGGTGAAACGCTGACGGTCAAAAAGCTCCACGGCGATGGCGCCGTCAAGAGAAGGATAATGGACATGGGTATTACCAAGGGCGTTTCGGTATACGTACGCAAGGTCGCCCCGTTAGGTGATCCCGTCGAGCTTACGGTTAGAGGCTATGAGCTTTCTTTGAGAAAGCAGGACGCCGAAATGGTTGAAGTTGAATAATTATATAACTTTATTTTTTAAGCAGATCGGTTAGTCATCACTAACTATCAGAAAGGATTTATAATGAGTATAACTATTGCACTCGCCGGCAACCCCAACTCCGGCAAAACCACGCTCTTCAACATGCTCACAGGCTCCAACCAGTTCGTCGGTAACTGGCCGGGTGTTACGGTCGAGAAGAAGGAGGGCAAGTTAAAGAAGCATAATGACGTAAAGGTAATGGACCTTCCCGGTATCTATTCCCTTTCTCCCTACACCCTTGAGGAAGTCGTCGCGAGAAACTACCTCTTAAACGACCGTCCGGACGCGATTTTGAACATCGTCGACGGCACGAACCTTGAGCGTAACCTCTACCTCACCACCCAGCTCACCGAGCTCGGCATCCCGGTAGTAGTTGCCGTAAATATGCTCGACCTCATGAAGAAGTCCGGCGATAAGCTGGATTGCTCCGCTCTTTCACAGGCTCTCGGCTGCCCCGTAGTTGAGATTTCCGCATTAAAGGGAACGGGCGTGGACGCCGCTATAAAGGAAGTCCTTATCGCTGCTGAAAAGAAGACCGTCACCCCCGCGCACAGCTTCAACGGCACTGTTGAGCACGCTCTCGCGCACATCGAGGAATGTGTTCTTCACGATGCTCCTGAGGAAAGACAGCGCTGGTATGCTATTAAGCTGTTTGAGCGTGATGAGAAGGTTCTCGATGCTTTAAACCTCCCCAAGGAGAAGTTAGAGCACATCGAAGCGGACATTGAGCGCGCTGAAAAGGAGCTGGACGACGACTCCGAAAGCATCATCACCAACGAAAGATACGTATATATTTCCACTATATTAAAGGGCTGCTTCAAGAAGAAGGACGCCGGCAAGCTCTCCGTCTCCGATAAGATCGACAGAGTAGTCACCAACCGTTGGCTCGCACTTCCCATTTTCGCGATAGTAATGTTCATCGTATACTTCGTCTCCGTTACCACCGTGGGCGGTATACTTACTGACTGGGTAAACGACGGCGTGTTCGGCGATGGCTGGCATCTGTTCGGCATAGGCTCGGGCGAGTATGAAGAAGCTGCCGAGGAATACGCTAAGCCCGCTGCCGCTATCGAGGCGTTCGAGGCTGCCGCTAAGGATGCAGGCGTTGACCCCGCTGAAGCGACACAGCTCACCACTACCGCAAAGCTCTATGACGAGGACGGCAACGTGACCGAGGAGTTCAATGTAACTCATGCGGATTACCTCGCTGACACCGAGCTTGAAGAGCCCGATCCGGCAAACTACGGCGTTTGGGTCCCCGGCATTCCCGTTCTTCTGGGAGATTGGCTGGAAAGCATCAACTGTGCTGAGTGGCTCTCCGGATTGATCCTCGACGGTATCGTCGCAGGCGTGGGCGCAGTATTAGGCTTCGTTCCTCAGATGCTCGTACTCTTCTTATTCCTCGCATTTCTCGAGAGATGCGGCTATATGGCAAGGATCGCGTTCATAATGGATAGGATCTTCAGAAAGTTCGGTCTTTCCGGTAAGTCCTTCATCCCCATGCTCATCGGCACAGGCTGCGGCGTTCCCGGAATCATGGCGTCTCGTACCATTGAAAACGAGCGTGACCGCAGAATGACCATAATGACCACGACGTTCATCCCCTGCGGCGCTAAGCTCCCGATAATCGCACTTATCGCCGGCGCACTCTTCGGCGGCGAGTGGTGGGTAGCACCAAGTGCATACTTCGTAGGCATCACCGCTATAATCGTATCCGGTATAATGCTCAAAAAGACAAAGCGCTTTGCCGGTGACCCTGCTCCCTTCGTAATGGAGCTTCCAGCATACCACTGGCCCACAGTAGGCAGCGTTCTGCGCTCCATGTGGGAGAGAGGCTGGTCCTTCATAAAGAAGGCAGGTACGATAATCCTCCTCGCTACTATCCTCGTTTGGTTCACGAGCAACTATGGCTGGCAGGATGGTAAGTTCGGCATGGTCGACATGGACAACAGCATCCTCGCTATCGTGGGTAACGCTATCGCTTGGATATTCACTCCCCTCGGCTGGGGCAACTGGCAGTCCGCTGTCGCTACGGTCACCGGTCTTATCGCTAAGGAAAACGTCGTCGGAACGTTCGGCGTACTCTTCGGCGGATTTGAAGAGGTCGCTGAGAACGGCTGGCAGGTTTGGGAAAACATGCGTCAGGCATTCACTCCCCTCTCTGCTTACTCCTTCCTCGCGTTTAACCTCCTCTGTGCTCCCTGCTTCGCTGCGATCGGTGCTATAAAGAGAGAGATGAACTCCGCAAAGTGGACATGGTTCGCGATCGGCTATCAGTGCGGCTTCGCATATGTCGTAGCTCTCATGATCTACCAGTTCGGCTCCATCTTCACCGGAAACGCAAACGTGTTCGGCGTGATAGCTGCTGCTCTCTGCCTCGCTGTTATCTGCTACTTCCTGTTCAGAAAGCAGCCTGACTTTGATGAGAAGAACAAGTTAAGAGCTGTAAAATAATAGCTTTAAAAATTGATTGAAAGGAGAAATCGCCATGTTGGAATTTTTGAAAGAAAATTACGGTACTATAATTGTCGGCCTGGCGTTAGCCGCTGTAGTCGTGCTGATAATCCTCTCCTATATCAGAAAGAGGAAAAAGGGCATAAGCTCCTGCGGTTCAAATTGTTCGAACTGCCCCATGCACGGAAACTGTCATAAGTCTTAAACTCCTTACATAAGAAAATGCCTCCATTTCGGGGGCATTTTTTGTTGCATTTTTATTTATTATGAAGTATAATTATTCGCACAGAGGTGATTGGCATGAAACTGTTTTTGAGGATAATAAAGGCGGCGGTATCTCTGATAGTCTTTTCATTCGGCGTGACTATGACCGTTCAGGCGAATATAGGCGTCGGCCCATGGGATGTCTTTGCGCTGGGCGTGGCGAACAAAACTCCCCTGTCATACGGCGACGTTGCGACGATAGTCAGCTTTACCGTGCTCATAATATGCGTCATTTTAAAGGAAAAGATTGGCTTAGGCACAATTCTCGACATGTGCATAACAGGAAAGGGCGTCGATCTGTTCACATGGCTTAATATAATCCCCAAGCAGACAAACGTCTTTTCGGGAGTAGCCCTGTTCATAGGCGGGCTTATAATAATGGCGATATGTGTATATCTTTACATGAGTACGCGCCTGGGCTGCGGTCCGAGGGATTCGCTCATGCTGGCTCTTTCGCGCAGACTGACAAAAATACCCATAGGCATCGTCCGCGTGATGTTAGAGGCGATCGTCCTCTTGATAGGCTGGCTTTTGGACGGGCCGGTGGGCATAGGCACGCTCATATCTGCCTTTGGTCTCGGGCTGCTCATCCAGCTCGTCTTTAAGATAGTCCATTACGATGCGGATAACGTCATACACGAAAGCGTCGCGGATACGCTCCATATAAAACTGCAAAAGACAAAATAACTCGCATATCTCCTTGATAAAACGGGTAAATTATGATAATATAGGATTCATCATAGATTTTCATAAAAAATGAGGTGCGTTATGCAATATAACACACCAAAAACACATAATAAAGAAATAAAAATGCACCTGCTCAAAGAGATGAACAGGTGCTTTTCTCTTTTAAATCACTTCTCAAACGCGAGTATCTTGGATATCTCTACCCAGTCGATGGTCTCGCTTCTGTTTTCGACGAGGTCGACTCTTAAATACTTCGCCTTTACGGGCTTATCGAATACGATCTCTTCCCAGCCGAATTCCTCTTTTAAGGGCGCCTTCATGATGTGCTTCCACTCCACGCTGTCCACCTTATCGTCAAAAGTCCTCAGCTTTTCGGCCGGCTCGTCTGTGTCGCAGTAGTAAATATCGAGCGCCGCGGCGAGCTCCTCTATGACGGAGATAGTCACGCCGACGTTCTTATAGACCTTGAGCCTGCCTATAGTCTGCTCCTCGCCGAAAAAGCCGAGCACTATGTGAGCCGGTCCGAACGTGTTGCAGCCATACGTGCCGCCGTTTCTCTCCAGATCCTGCGTGAGCAGGTTGCATGCCCAGAATTTCGGATCGGGCTCGGTGTGGCTGACCCACTGAATATTCATATAATAAGAGCCGTCTCTTTTAACGCCGATGGGCAAAAGTTCCTGTGACATAATTTATTCCTCCTGAATGATATAATTTACTTTTTTATTATATCACTCCTTGGAGTCTTTTTCAACTTTATCCGCACCCTCTGTTTGAGTCTTTGTACTCTTTTGCTGGGGCATTATTTTGATATTATTCGCGCTCTGCCCTGTCTGCGCCGTAACGATCTCCGCTATCTGCGCCGCCTGAGCGTCCGTGAGGCTCTCCTTATCTATCACAACGCTCACCGCCGTCTGTGAAACGGTCACGACCGCGTCCGTATTGAGCGTGGTGCGTATCATGCCCTCGACGGCCGTCTCTGCCTCCATATTCGCCGCCAGCTCGAGCTTCTGCTGCTGCGCCTTCTGCTTAGTCTCCTCGTTTGACTGCTCGCTCGTCACTACGGATTCGATATAGCTCATCTGCTCCGTGCGCGATTCGCTTTTCTCCTGTCTGAACACGGCGAAGGCATCCTCCCCCGCCGACACCGTCTCGACCTTCTTGGGCAGCGCGTCGTTATTCGTTATAAAATAATTCGCACACCCCACCCCCACGACGCCCACGAACAGCAGGCAGACGAGCGCCGCCCGCTTTTGCTTTTCCGTCAGCCTCGCGCACATCTTTTTAAAACCGTTTTCCCTCTTATCCATCCAATTCGCTCCTTAATACAATATTTCGACCTTATCCGCCGTCACATCCAACAGCGTCATAACGGCGCTTAAAATGCCGTTTCTTACGCCTATATCCTGCGCCCCCTGCGCGATCACTATTACTCCCCTTACCTTTGGCTGATTTTCCTTTATAATGAGCGCCTCGCCCGAAACGGACGCGACGTTCTCGCTCTTGCTTTGAGAGGACGACGTCTCCTCCCCGCTCACGTCGCTGCGGCTGCTCACATCGCTCGCCTTCGCGGGAACGCGCTCCGCAGTGGATTCATAGTTTATCACCACGGACACCTCGCCCACGCCCTCCATATGGCTGAGCGCGGCGGTCAGCTTTTCCTCAAGCTCCGTCTCGTTTGACGGATCTGCGCTCTCCCCCGACTTCGGGACGAGCGTGGAGACGTATATGCACACAATTGCCGCGGCGATCATTATTATGACTGCATATCTCGCCAGCTTCTTGGGCGGTATGTTCTTCAGCTTATCTATCATGGCGACCCCTCTTAATTATTATTTTTAAGCATATCGTTATATGACTGTGTTATCATGCTGCCCGCATTTTTCTGCGAAACGACCGCCGTTTCTTCATTTATATCTCTTAAAAGATCGGTCGGATGACACGAGCATACGGGCGTGAGCAATATTATCATTATGGATACCCCCGTGCATATCTTCACGTACTTTTTCATCGTCCCGGACGGCATAATAAGCAAAACGGCCTCTGCAAGCACCGCCGCATATATGACATATCTCAAATACTCCATTTTATCACCTCATCATAAAGCTCATGTCCGCGCTCCCCACGAGCAATGCTATCGATATAAACGCCATAGCACTCATCATTAGCACCGTCACCGCGACGAGCTCCGCCGCGCCGCTCATGGATTCCAGCATCTGCGCGCTCTGTTTCCCCGAAAACGGACGGACTGCCGCCCCCGCCGCCTTTAATATGAAGATGTCCGCCGCTATGCTCACCACCGGCCCCAGCAGCTTTACCGCGATAAGTATCATTCCTATAGTGCCTATTGAGTTATGTACGATGACCCCGCACGCCATGAGCGTATCCAGCGTATCTGAGAACATCCCGCCCACGACAGGCACCATCTTTTCGACGGTGTACTTCGCCGTTTTGAAGTATACGCCGTCTATCGCCGCGCCGCCTATGCCCTTTATCGCCAACAGCCCGATAAACACGATAAACACCACGCCCATGAACCACTTCACCGCCTTATCCGCAAGTCCCACAAATCCCGAAAGGTCTATGCTCTGCGAAATATTGCTCACAAGGCAGAGCGCCGTCATGACGATTATCGCGGGAAAGACGAGCTTTTCTATCAATACGAACACCGTCCCCGTGAGCGCGCTCATAAGCGGACTCATCACGCTTGCGCCCGAGCTTCCTCCAAGTCCTGTCAAGAGCGCGGTGAGGAGCGGTGTTATCGCCTCGACCACTCCCGAAAGCCCGTCTATCGCCTGTTTGGCACAGTCCAGCGTGCTCTTTAAAATGCTCACGGCGAGCATACACGTCACGGCATATCCCGCCCAAAAGCCCGCCTTCGCCGCGCCGTCCAAGGACGTGTTTGCGTCCATCAGCCTCAATAAGCTCAATGCGAGCAGCGTGAGAACTATCCTCCCCGCCGTGCCCGCCTTGCTCTTTAATGAGGCTGCCGCCGCGTTCCATATGGCATCCAGCGCCTGCTTGAACGTCAGCTCCTGTAGGCCGTTTTCACTTAACTGCCTTATCGTCTGCTCGAGCGATCCGTCAAACACCCCGTTTCCCTCATACACGTCCTTTAGCCCGTCAAGGTCGAGGGAATCTATAGTCTCGTCCACGCCCTGTCTCAGCTCCTCCTGCGCGGCGGCATCGGCGTCATCCTCCTGCTTTTCAGCCATTGCGCTCGGGCATATCATCACACAGCACATCAAACAAAGCATTAATACTATAAAAATCCGCCGTTTCATGCCAGATTTCCCGTAAGCCCGATTATCATATCTGCAAACTGCTTTATTATGGGCAGCGTCATCACGGCTATTATGAGCTTTCCCGCAAGCTCGACCTTTGAGGCTATGCCGTTCTCACCAGCGTCTCGAAGCGCACCCGTGCTGAATTCCGCAATATACGCCACGCCGATTATCTTCACCACGTCTCCCATCACGTCATAGGCGTCTCCCATGGCGGTTTTAAGCTCCTCTATAAAGCTGACCACGCTCATGAGCTGTTCAATAGTCATGAGTATTATGAGCACGCCCGCGGCAATGGATAGCTGAAGCGCCATTTCCGGACTCGACCGCCTTATTATAACGACCAGTATCGCCGCCATAATGCCTATCGCGGCTATTTTCGCAATATTTTCCATCAGTATAACCCGAAAATGCTCTTCACGCTGTCAAACAGACTGCTCACGAGATCCACCACCATAAGCAGGACGATGACCAACCCCGCAATGGACGTCATGAGCGCGATGTCCTCCCTGCCCGCACGGGACAGCAGTTGGCTCAAAACCGCTATCAAAATGCCTATCGCCGCTATTTTAAAAACTATATCTATGCTTACAGTCATATCAATATTATCCCTAATGCTATGCCGGAAAAAAGGCAAAGGTTTTTAAACGTCCGCGCGCGCTTCATGCGCACTTCCTTGGTCTGTGTTATCATCTCCTCCAGCCTTTGCGTGAATGAAGCCGTGCTCTGCTCTATCTGCTCAGCACATCCCGCGCAGGACAGCTCGCCTATAAACTCCACGAACGCGCCCGTAATGTCCTTATCCACGCCCTCCTCCTTTGCCGCCCCCGCGGCTATCTGCGCCGCCTCCTTCGCGTCATACAGCGGATGCTCTTTAAATATCTTCGCGCACTTTGTGAACAGGTGCGTATCGTCGCTGCGCGATTCCTCAAGCGCGCGGTCGAGGGTATGCCCCCGCCTTATAAGCGCCGTCTTTAGGGCAAACGCGCTCGTTTTCATGCTCATGAGCATTCCTATGCGCTTTTTTTCAAGCGCTGTGAACGTGCTTCCCAAAAGTGCGCTCGTCAGGACTATCAATCCTATCAGAAAGTACTTCAATCTCGCTCACCTCCTTTGGTAAAAATGGCATATTGCAGACAGGCTCCAGCTTATCGTCAAAAATACGCTCGACAGTCCCTCTGCCCAGGCTTTCCGAAAGCAGGACATATCGCTCGACAGTCCCCGTATACATCAGCTCCTTGAAAAACGGCCGCTTTAAAAGCTCGTCTATGCTCCCTCCGTGCGCCGTGGCTATGACCTTGACCCCCGCGTTCGCTGCGTCACATATCGCGCAAAGCTCGCCCGAGCCGCCTATCTCGTCCGTCGCAATGACCTGCGGGGAAAGCGAGCGCAGGGCCATGTTCATCCCGACGGCCTTGGGGCACGCGCGCAGGACGTCCGTCCTCATCCCGACGTCAAACCCGCCCGCCGCATACAGCTCGCACCGCTCATCGACGAGAGTGCATTTGACGCCGTCATCCGATATCAGCCGAATAATATCGCGCAAAAGCGTGGTTTTTCCCATCTGCGGCGGTGAGATTATGAGCGTGCTCAAGACCTCCCTACGGCGCGTTATGAACGGAAGCACCGCGCGCCCTATCCCCTTTACCTCCCGCGGAAAGCGCAGGTTTACGGACGTAAAATCGCAAAAATGCGTTATCTTTCCATCCTCACAGACCGCTCGTCCGCCCACGCCCACGCGCACACCGCCCTCAATGCTGAAAAAGCCCTGTTTAAGCTCCTCCATATACGAATAAAGCGAATGCTTTGAAAGACAGCGCACTATCAGCTCTATCTCCTCTGAATTTGGGCGAAATGTTAAAAGCCGCTCCCGTCCCGCGCAGTATACCGACGAGGGCTCATCCACCCGCAGTCTCAACTCCTCCGCCCCAAAGAGCTGCTCTCCCAATTCATCCGTAAGCCGCTGCGGCAAATATTTCAAAACGCCATTCATGACCACATCACTCCTCTTTTGTTATCGTGTTTGTAATACTATATGCATGGTATACCCGATTTAGAAATCAAAAATCGGACAAACAAAAAGAGGGCGATATTGCCCTCCCTTAATAAGATTTCTCTTTATTTTTTCGCGTTCGTTATGCCTAAGCTGTCATTTGCGCCCAATGCTTCGTCGGCGATCATATCTGCCATGCACTGCGCGATAGCGGCGCGGTCGACGTTTCGTTTGGACGGCTGAACTCCCTCTTTAGTCAGCTCATATGCCTCATTATCGCCGTCCCGGATCCCCGGGCAGCGCAGCAGCGTGGTCACCGCGGGGCTTGCGGCGATAGTATCCGCCGCCGTGATATACTCCGGGCGCTGTTTAGCCAGCATATCAAGCATTTTTCCGCGCAGTCCCTTTATTTCATGGTGTATGCCCATGCCCGTTATCCATATAATGCGCTTTACGCCCGTTTCCCTGAGCGCCGCGACTATGTTCTTCGCCATGGTCAGCACATCGCCCTCCAGTGAGCAAAGCATGATATTCTGCCCCTGCATGGCGCGCTTGACGTCATCAGGCTCCATCGCGTCTCCCTCTATGATATTAACGCCCGTCAAGTCCATATCTCCGAATTTTTTCGGATCGCGCACAAACACGCAAAGCTCGACGCCCTCCGTCTTTTGCATTTTTAGGGTAATATACTTTCCGGTATGACCCGCCGCGCCGAAAATAACAACTTTTTTCATGTCAAATCCCTTTCCTGACCGCATTTCATGATATTTTTATTATACCATATTTTCAAAAATCTACTATCTACATTCCAGCTTTACCGTACTGCCCAATATGAAAGTCGCTATCAGCGTTATGATCTCCGTCACGAACGGCGCTGTCCATATTGCATTTGTCCCGAAAATCGTCGGGAGGATGAATACCATAGCCGCCTTCAGCACGATTCCTCTGCTTATTGCGAGGATATCGGCTTCGCCCGTCCGTTTGGTCGAAAAAAAGTACGCAGTGTACACGAGATTAAGTGACATAGGTATAAATGACAGCGCAAACAGCGGCAATGCCGCCGACGCAGCGGATATCAGCTCCGTATCACTGTTGAAAATGCGAATTACAGGTGCATCGAACAGAAACAACACAACGTATATCAAAACGGACAACACGGCGTTTATAATAAGCCCGCTTCGGAAAAACCACTTCAGCTCGGATGTATCCTTTCTGCCGTAGCATTGCCCCCATAACGGCTGTAATCCCTGTGCAACTCCTGAAAGTACAGCGTTTGCGAGGGAGTATATGAAGCTAAGCACGCTGAACGTCGATACGCCGATATCCCCCACCAGCCTCGCGAGCATCAGGTTATAGCAAAGCGCCGTGACGGGCGTGATGAGCTGCGTTACCGCCTCGGGTACGTCGCGCTTACAGACCTTTGCCGCAAGCGCCCCGCTAAATTTAAACGCGCATATGCGCAGGTCGCCCTTTTTGCGCAAAAAATGTGTGAGCAGTATTATGACCGTGAGCACCTGACCGAGACCGGACGCGACAGCCGCACCGATAATGCCCATTTGCAGCGGATAAATGAACAGCCAGTCGAGGAAGATATTCGTGGCCGCGCCGGCGCACATGCCTATGAACGAAAGCGCTGGCGAGCCGTCATTTCTCACAAACACGCAAAGGCACGTCCCCATGAGCATGGGAACGGAAAAAGCCGAATAATAGAACAGATACTGCGCCGACATATTGCGCATCTCGCCGCTCAGCCCTCCCGCGCCGCTCAAGTCCACTATCTGCTCGCAAAACGTCATGCCCACTATCATGAGCAAAGCCGACATTATTATGGTCAATGAAAATGCGGTCATAAAGGCGTTGTTTGCTCCCTTTTTGTCGTCTCGCCCCATGCGTATGGCGACGACGGTCGCGCCGCCCATGGGGAACATCGCCGTGAGCGCCACGACAAACGTGATAAAAGGCACGGCTATATTGACCGCGCCCAGCGCCGCCGAGCCAACGCCCTGCCCGACAAAAATGCCGTCCACCACGTTATAAAGATAGGTCACAAACAGCCCGCCCAATGCAGGGAAAATGTTGCCTAAAAGGGATCTTGCTTTTGCGTTCATTAGTATTACCTCCGAAAAATGAAATGGGGCAAAGCCCTAAACAGCCCGCCCCGCTCGCAAAAACAAAAAGCGGGATAAGGCCCGATATGGTCTTATCCCACTTCAACGGCTAAATTCGCCGTAAGTCCTCTGATAAGCGAGTAGAGTATAGCATATATTGATTAAATTTGCAAGAGCAGAAGGTCATTTTTTGACATTGCTCTGTCGAGTGTGTACGCGGCCATTGCGCCGGGGCGCAGATTCACGAAAACAGCGCTTTTATTCCGGACAGTATGCCCTTTTTTCGGATTCCCGCCATTTTTCGAAGCTGCTCCCCGTTTTTATAGCCGTGCAGCTCCGCTTCCCGTATCATCTTTTCCGCCCTTGCCTTGTCCCCCTGCATTGCAATTACGACCGCATAATTGGCATAGGCAAGCCAATAATCGTACTCTGCCTTGTCGTGCAGAGGCAGACCCTTTTCATAGCACCCGGCCGCCCGGTCGTATTCCCCGCGCAGAATGTATATAGTGCCCATGTTCGTGTACGCCGCGGCCTCATAGGGGTTGATTTTAAGAGTCTCTTCGTAGCACATGATCGCCTTGTCGATCTCATGCATGCACCTATAGCATCTGCCGAGATCCGTCAGAACGCTGGCGTTCTCCGGGTCATTTTCGTGACACTCGATCAGTATCTCCAGCTCCTCGGCATATTTCAGGGCTTCGTGCATCTGCCTCGCCCGCTCCAGCTTCGAAATGATCTCGACGTCGGTCAGCTCCCGTATGGCCACCCTTTCTCGGGAGTCCAGAATATACTTGCTTCCGCAGAACGTACACTCATATACATTTCCGTGTCTTTTCAGCTCGCTTGCGCCGCAAGCCTCGCACCTCAGCAGTATCATTTTTATTCCTCTTCTTTAAAATTTCACCGATCAAATCAGTTTCTGCCTATATTATATATTTTTTCAGATACATGTGCAATCAGTTTTGCCCCCGGTCACGGCAGATAGCGTTTCCCCGCCTCCGAACGAGCTTCAGATGTCATTGACCGACCGGGGTTTTAGTGAAATCGCGCCAATGCGCGGTGAAATAAAAGACTAACGTCTTTTGTGAAATTAAATGAAATCCGACCAAATAACCCGACGCACTTGTTTTTTTCGCCAAACAACTTAACTGCGTAATTTTTTCACTTCTTCACTCATCACTATTACTTATTACTTCCCAAAAACCGACCGTTATTTTTAGTGAAAAGTGAAAGGTGAAAAGTGAAAAAGTAAAACCGACAAACCAAATAATTGATTTGTCGGTTTTTGGAGGCGCCAACCAGATTTGAACTGGTGAGTGAAGATTTTGCAGACCTTTGCCTTACCACTTGGCCATGGCGCCATATGGAGCGGAAGACGGGGCTCGAACCCGCTACCTCCGCCTTGGCAAGGCGGCGCTCTACCAAATGAGCTACTCCCGCGAATATGTGGCGACCCGGATGGGGCTCGAACCCACGACCTCCAGCGTGACAGGCTGGCGTACTAACCAACTGTACTACCGGGCCACAACATATGCTATTTTACATTACCGACGTTCATTTGTCAATAACTTTTTTCAAATTTTGTTAAATCACTCCTGCGCCCACGCCCGCGCCGCTCTTACCGCCCTTTTCCAGCCCGATAAAAGCGCGTCTCTGCGCTCTTTTGAACAGTCCGGCGAAAAGACCATGCTCTTATTCTGCATGGTTTTAAGCTCATTTACATTCTTCCAAAAGCCTACGGCCAATCCCGCGAGATATGCCGCCCCCAGCGCCGTCGTCTCGACGCTCGCTGGGCGGATGACGTCCGCGCCTATCATATCCGCTTGGAACTGCATTAAAAAGTCGTTGTTGGACGCCCCGCCGTCCGCCTTGAGCGCTTCAAGGGCTATCCCCGCGTCCTCCTGCATCGCCTGTAATACCTCACAGGTCTGATACGCGAGCGATTCGAGCGTCGCGCGTATTATGTGATCCTTATTCGACCCGCGCGTCAGCCCGAATATCGCGCCGCGCGCATATTGATCCCAGTAGGGCGCGCCTAAGCCCACAAACGCGGGCACGACGTATACCCCGCCGTTTTCCTTCACCTTTTTCGCGTGATATTCGCTGTCCGGCGCGCTGTCTATGAGCTTTAGCTCATCTCGCAGCCACTGTATCGCGGCGCCCGCGACGAACACAGACCCCTCGAGCGCATAGGTCGGCTTTCCGCCCATGCCCCACGCTATGGTCGTGACCAGCCCGTTTTTACTCTCTATCGGCCTTTTCCCCGTGTTCATGAGCAAAAAGCAGCCCGTGCCGTATGTGTTTTTCGCTTCGCCCTCGTCAAAACAGCATTGACCGAACAGCGCGGACTGCTGATCGCCCGCCACCCCCGCTATGGGTATCTCCCCGCCGAAATTGCGCGCGTCGCACATGCCGTAGACCTCGCTCGAGTTTTTGACCTCGGGCAGCATACAGCGCGGTATGTCGAGCAGATTTAGTATCTCATCATCCCAATCCAGCGTATGTATGTTAAATAGCATCGTTCTCGAGGCGTTTGACATGTCCGTGACATGCAGCCTTCCGCCGGAGAGCTTCCATATGAGCCATGAATCGACCGTGCCGAACAGCAGTTCTCCCGCATTTGCCCTGCTTCGCGCATCCGGTACATTATCCAATATCCACTTCAGCTTTGTCGCGGAAAAATACGCATCCGGCAAAAGTCCGGTCTTTTTCCTTATCATATCGGACAGCCCGCGCGCCTTTAGCTCGTCGCACATCTGCGAGGTCCTCCTGCACTGCCAAACTATCGCATGGCATATCGGCTCGCCCGTTTTGGCGTCCCAGACTATCGTAGTCTCGCGCTGATTGGTTATGCCTATCGCGGCGACCTCCTCCGCCTTTGCGCCTATGCGCGCCAATGCCTCGCCCGCCACGCCGAGCTGCGTCGCCCATATCTCGTTCGCATCATGCTCGACCCAGCCCGCCTGCGGATAATACTGCTTAAACTCCTTCTGTGCGACGCTCACGGCCTCGCCCTTTTCATTAAAC
>CAKROK010000002.1 GCA_934373295.1 uncultured Christensenellaceae bacterium
AGTAATAAGTAAAAGTGATGAGTGAAGAAGTGAAAGTTGTACAATAAAAGTGGACACGATGAAAAAACAATATTATAACGCATTTTTTCCGCACTAATCTTGTTGAGAATTTAACAAGCGTGCTTTTTCTGTCCGCTTGCCACTTTTCACTAAATCCCCGCCGACTTTTAGAAAGCAATATCTATAATTGCACCCCGATGTATGTGTTTTTAAAATTATAGTGCAATTATCACTGTGTACATAAAAAACATTTTTACTGCGCGCCGGCGAGAATGCTGGGCAGAGAGTTTTTCAATATGAGCGAAAGATATTCCACAGCCTTTTTAGGGTCATGTCCTTCCTTGTCCGTAAACTCGTCGATGAGAAGTCCTGCGATGGCCTCTGTGTAGAGATGGGCGAGGAATTTTTTGAAATCCTCTTTTGTATGCAGACCGAGCTGCTGCTCCGTTTTGTCGATAAGGTTTTGAGTAATGCCTATGAAATCCGCATAGAAAAAGCGCTTCATCTCATCGCGCCCCATGCTGTCATAGGCGCAGCATAGTAAATGCTTATTCTGCTGCACATAGTTCATCACAAACAGCACGGCCTCGCGATAATCCACAAGCAGGTCAAACTGCTTGACAACCTCGATGGCTTCCTCCTCCAGCATCCATTTCAACAGGTCATATATGTCGTCAAAGTGATAGTAAAAGGTCTTTCGGTTCATGCCGCAATCCGCGATGATCTCGCTGACGGTGATCTTGGAAAGCGGTTTTTTCTCCATAAAGCCTTTGAGCGAGGCGGCGAGCGTTCGTTTTGTGTTCAGGGTAGTAACTTCGTGTTTCATAGAATCCTCAGTTCATCCATATTTATGATACACTTGTCCATCAATTTTTTCAACGAATAATGATGGATATTTGACCATCAAATCATGTCGCTTTGACCGTTTTTTACATAAAATGAGTCCGTTTGACCGTTTTACTCATATCATTTAGCGGATATACTGATGCCGGAAATCAAGGAAAGGAGCGGAAATATGAGCGAAAAGAGATATCGAATCTGTCTGTTTGCGCCGCTGGGCGATCGAAAGGGAACGATCGTGCTTCGCGTAACGCAAGGCAGGGTGGAAGGCTGGCTGGATGTGATGAATGAGAAGAACGGACTGTCAGGCGTACTTTCAGAAGATGGACAGCTGACGATTTCCGGCGTGATACGGACGCTGGTAAGCACGATGCAATACACGGCAACGGGCATGATCAGCGGGCGCAGGATATTATTAAACCTGAAAACGGATTCAGGCGCATATTATCCGGTCTCCGGAGAGGAGATTTACATTGATGACAAAGTTTTATAGACAAATCGTCAACCATCAAAAATCCATTATAGCAGTATTTTTGATACTGTTCGCCGTATGCGCGGTGTGTGGGCGGTTTGTCGCGGTAAACTACGACATGAACGACTATTTACCGTCGGAAACTGCATCCACGCAGGCGCTCGGCAAAATGGAACAGGAATATGACGGAGGAATACCCAATGCGCGCGTTATGGTGTGTGATGTGTCCATACCGCAGGCGCTTGAATACAAGCAAAGGCTGCTCGCGGTTGACGGAGTGACGGACGTCACATGGTTAGACGACGTGGCGAGCGTGACTGTTCCGTTAGAAACGCTGGATGCCGATACGTTAGAAGCCTATTACAAGGACTCAAACGCGCTGTTTTCCGTGACTGTCGCGGAGGATAAGCGAATTGAAGCGGTCAGCGCTATCCGCGAGATAATCGGCGAGGAAAACGCCATGACGGGCAGCGCCGTCACGACGGCGGTCGCTACGACGAGCACTGTAAATGAGATCACCATCATTGCCATGATCGCCGTTGCATTCGTGTTGTTCGTGCTTATACTCACCACGACGTCCTTCGCGGAGCCGTTCCTCGTGCTGGCGGGGCTGGGCATCGCGGTAGTCATCAACTCGGGAAGCAACCTGATGTTCGGGGAGATTTCCTTTGTTACCAACGCTGCGGGCAATATTTTGCAGCTTGCGGTGTCGCTCGACTATTCGGTCTTCCTGCTGCATCGCTTTGCGGAGTGCCGTCAGACGACAGCTGACCCGAAGGAGGCGATGGTACAGGCGCTCACGATGTCCACAACGTCTATTTTATCAAGCGGCCTTACCACGGTCATCGGCTTTTTAGCGCTTTGCCTCATGCAGTTCCGGATCGGACCGGATTTAGGGCTTGCGCTGGCGAAGGGCGTGGCGATAAGCCTGATAACGGTATTTGTATTCATGCCTGCGCTTATTTTACACACTTATAAGCTAATCGACAAATCAAAGCACCGCTCGTTTATGCCGAGATTCAAGGGCTTTGGGAAATTTGTCAGCCGTGTGATGATACCCGTGGTGGTCGTATTTGCCATATTGATAGTTCCGTGCTATCAGGCGTCCGGCGCAAACAGCTTTTATTACGGTGCATCCCACATATTCGGCAGCGAGACGCAGCTCGGCGCAGATACGGAAAAAATTGAGGATGCATTCGGTAAACAGGACACCTATGTGCTGATGGTCCCGAAGGACAGCACGGCGACGCAGGCAGAGCTGTCCAAAGAACTTCACGATATCTCGCAGGTCAAAAGCATTCTGTCATATGTGGATACGGTGGGCGAGACTATCCCCGAGCAATATCTTGACGAAGGCACTCTTTCAAAGCTGAACAGCGAGAATTTCACCCGCATGGTGCTGACGGTGGACGCCGAATATGAGGGGGACGAGACTTTTTCCCTTGTTGAAAAAGTGCGCAGCACCGTAGAAAAGTATTATTCGGGAGAATGGTATCTCGCCGGCGAAGGCGTGTCGACATACGACCTTATGGACACCGTGACCTCTGATATGGTAAAGGTAAACCTTGTGGCGATCGGCGCAGTGTTCCTCGTGCTGCTGTTTACGATGAAGTCTATCGTGCTGCCGGTGATTTTGGTGCTGTCCATAGAGACGGCCATATGGATAAACCTGTCCATACCGTATTTTGGCGATCAGACCATTTTCTATATAGCATATCTCATCATCAGCTCGATTCAGCTCGGCGCAACGGTGGATTATGCCATACTGTTTACCGAGAGATACAAGGAAATGCGGCAGATATATGATAAAAAAGAGGCAATCGTACAGACGATTTCAGCCGTGTCCGTGTCTATTTTGACATCGGCCAGCGTGCTGACGGTGGTGGGCTTTTTGCTGGGCATATTCTCAACTCACGGCCTGCTCTCACAGCTGGGATATTTCCTCGGCAAGGGGACGCTTTGTTCACTCGCCATCGTGCTGTTTGTGCTGCCCGGTCTGTTATACCTGTTTGACAGATTGATAGTGAAGAATAAGAAATCAAAGGAGGCTGTCTTAAAATGAAGAATATACAGAAAATCATCGCAGCGGCGCTGTCCGTGCTGCTCATAAGCTCGTTAGCGGTTCCGGCATTTGCGCAAACCGCGCCCTCGGAAAAGGAGGAGGTCATATACATAATGACCGATGGATCCGGCAAAGTGACGGATATGGAAGCTGTCAACATCTTCGCAGGAGGCGATATAATAGACTACGGCGACTATTCAGACGTAAAGATGCTGAATACGACGGATAAGATTGCTCAAAACGGGAATAAGATCACATTTTCATCCGACGCGCAAAAGGTCTACTATCAGGGAAAGATGAAAAATACTGCAATTCCGTGGAATATTTCCATCAGATACTTTCTCGACGGAAAGGAGTATTCCGCCGAGGAAATTGCGGGAAAGAGCGGAGCGCTGGAGATACGCTTTTCAGTGAGCAAAAATGAAAGCTGCAAGGGCAGCTTCTATGAGGATTATGCGCTCCAGGCCTCGTTCACGCTGGATACGGATATTTGCGAGAATATCGACGCAAGCGGCGCGACTGTCGCGAATGTGGGCAGCGATAAGCAGCTCACGTATACGATACTGCCCGGCAAAGGCATAGACACCGTCATTAAAGCCGATGTCACGGATTTTGAAATGGATGCTGTCTCCATCAACGGCGTTCGCCTGAATATGGATATTGAGGTGGATGACGATGAGCTGATGGACAAGGTGGACGAGATTATTTCCGCGATTGGAAGCATTGACGACGGCGCATCGGAGGTGTGTGACGGAACGGGCAAGCTGAAAAATGCTGCAGAAACGCTGAACGGCAAGGTCGGTGAGTTGAATTCCGGCGTAGGCGCGCTGACAGGCGGAACGAGCGAGCTATATTCCGGCCTAACTAAAATCACGGCAAAGAACGGACAGCTGACTTCCGCGGCATATACGGCGTATGAGGGGCTTTGCACTGCTGCCGCCGCGGCGCTGAATGACCAGCTCAAGGCAAACGGCATGGATGCCGTTACGCTCACGCCCTCGAATTACTCCGCCGTACTGATGGATTTGCTTAAAAAGATGGATGCAGATACTGTATACAAAAAGGCATATCAAGCGGCGCTTCAGCAGGTGACGGCAGAGGTTGAAAAACAGGAGGATGCTCTATATCACGGCTACGTTGAATCACAGGCGAATTCGATATATTATGCCTATGTTTTTTCGCAGGCAGATACGCTATATGCACAGGTGGCGGCACAGGCCGTTTATGCTCAGCTAATACAGAGCGGGTGCACCGATGAGCAGGCGAATGCGTATTTGCAGTCCCCTGAGGGGAAGGCCGCCGTTGCGCAGACGGTCGCCAATATGACGGACGAGCAGAAAGAGCAGATACTTGAAGGAGCGGTCGCCTCTTTGACGGATGAGCAGAAGGCGCAGATCAAAGATGCATATATTCAGCAGATGATGTCGTCAGAGGAGGTGACATCTCAGATAAACGCCGCCGTGGCAAAGGTGAGCGCAGCGGCAAAGCAGGTTTCCGAATTAAAAGGACAGCTCGATAATTACGGCACGTTCTATCGGGGATTGCTCGACTATACCGATGCGGTAAGCGATGCGGCCGCCGGAGCCGGAACATTAAAGCTGAACATGGATAAGCTTTACAGCAATACCGGAAAGCTCAAGGTATCTGTCGGAAAGCTGAACGACGCCGTGGGTAAGCTATACGGCGGAACAAAGGAGCTTGAGAGCGGCACATCGGAGTTTGTCGAAAAAACCTCGGATATCGACACGAAGATTGGCGACGAGATCGACTCTATGACATCCTCAATCACGGGCAGCGACGCAAAAGCGACGTCCTTTGTCTCTGACAAAAACACGAATGTGGATTCTGTACAGTTTGTGATAAAAACAACCGCTATCGAAAAGACTGAAACGGCTGCAAGCGACGCGCCGGCGGAAGCGCCGCTTACCTTCTGGCAAAAGCTGCTCCGTCTGTTCGGACTGTATTGATGCCCATACATATGATTTCAAAAAAACGGCGGGTTTCCGTCGTTTTTTGTATGAGAAAATTAGGACGGCAATGTTTCGAAGAATACGAGTGAACTTACGGAAACACAGCGCAGACAGATAAACATATTGGATGAGATGGGCAGGGTGTTAAACAGGCGCGGGAACATGGCTGTCGTTGTGCGCCAGGACAAAAACAACAAATATTATAAATTGCATAGGATAGCGACACCAGATGGACGTTTGTTTGTTTTAGAAAATGAAAACAGCAGCTCTGAAACGGCGGGGCTTGAGACGTCTCCGAACTCAATCGCATCGCCAGCAGTAGCTGCTGTCAACTCAAATGTAACACAAAATGCGAGTAGTGTCAATGCCGAAAATGGGCAAAGCAATACCGCGGCGCAGATGCCGAGTGTGGAGAGGAGATTTATCCCTTGAACGCGTATATGTATTGCTTTTGGCGTATGAGGACGGCGGAATAGTGCCTGTTCAGTTGGAGGTAAAGGAATACACAGACAAAAATAATAAGCTATATATGGCAGTAACACTAAATAAAATATCGACGGAGGTCAAGGCCCTTATTCACGAACAAAATAGTCCGCTAGTAAACGCTCGCTCCGTCGACACTATTAGTGTACGCGAATTAGTGGAAAAAATCAATCCTTCTGACGGAAAATTTTTAAGGTATATTCCGGATGGAATGTTAAATGATGAACAGATAGAAGCGAAACGCGCGGCGGATGAAACAAGCACAAAAAAAGACGGTGCGAATTCCGTGGAAAGCAAAAGCTCTATCCTATCCGAGAAAGGCAATAGCCCTTCTACGGATAGCGCCATGCGTGACGCTACCGCCTTTAACATCACTCTATCACAGGAAAACAGTGATGTCAATACCAATATACGCGAAAATGCGCAAAATGATACTCAAAAAAATGAAAAAACCACTGACGCGCCCTCCGCACTTCTTTACTCATCTCTTTTGCATATTACTTTCCAAAAATCGGGAGGAGTTTTTAGTGAAGAGTGAAAACCTGCAAACCATTCTTCCGATTTGTCGGTTCTCGATTCATATATTAACATACGACTTTTTTTCCGTTATACAGAAGTTAGCCTAACCTTTCCCCATACATTTTTATTTTCTTTAAATTAGACTCTTACTTTTTCTCAATTAATCTCTTTTCGCTAACTTTGCTTTTCAGAGCCTGCTTAACTCTCCGCACCACACTTCTTCACTTTTCATTTTTACTTATTACTTTCCAAAAACCGACCGATATTTTTAGTGAAAAGTGAAGAGTGAAAAGTGAATAAGTAAAAACCGACAAACCAATAAATTGATTTGTCGGTTTTTGGTGCGGTCTACCGGACTTGAACCGGTACGGTTGCCCACACGCCCCTCAAACGTGCGCGTCTGCCTATTCCGCCAAGACCGCAAAAAAGACAACGCAATTATTATATATTCTATAAGTGAGGTTGTCAAGAGGTTTGCATAAAAAACAATAGAAAAATGGGGAGAAAATGCGGAAAATTAATAATCTAATATATCGGATGTAGGCGCATAAATAAAACAAGTAAAATTTTTGTATCAAGTATGATTGACTGGTTGAAATATATTCTAAGGGAAACTATCAGGAATATACAGCGTAATGATATCATAAAGAACACAAAAAACGCCCCGTTCGGCTAAACCGCGCGGGGCATTTTTTAAGTGATTTATGCGATAAACAGCAGGTAGATTATCACGGCGCAGATGCCTATGCACGCCATGAGCAGGGCATAGGAGAAGCCGCCGGATATCTCATCCGAGGTTTCGGAGATGGTCGCCGCGGCGTCCGTCGCGAGGTCGGCATAGCTGTTTTTCCTGCGCGAGGGAAGATGTAACAGAGCGCGCAGCTTATCTATGAGCGTGCCCAGACCGTGCGCAAATGCGAGCTTTCTATGCTCGTGCGGCGTATAGGACGAATCACGGTAGACCGTGCGGCGCAGCAGATAGACTATGCCGTCCGGTATCGCGCAAATGAAAGCGAACGCCGTCTTGAGCGGGCGCATGAGGTATTTCAGCTTATCGGGCAGGTCGCATATAAACGCGGTCACTGCCTTTATGCCCTTCATCCCATACCGGCAGACGGGGGTAAATAGCTTGTTTTCACCAAACACGCTCATTATCGCGCCGAAGAAGCCGGGGAGCCACTTTAACAGCAAGGGACGGTAGAACGCATTTTCAAGATCCAGCTTTTCCGGCCAGCGGTTGAGATAGACCATGTTTCCGTCCGCGTCCTTTTTCATGAGCAGCTTTCTTACGACGAAGAAGTATAACACCGCCGCGATCGCAAGTGATATCGCCGCGCCCTTGAGGTTGTTTAAAGAGAAGTAGTTTATAGTCTCCTCAAGCTCGCCCGCGTGCATAAAGCCGGAGGCGAGCTCCGCCAGCTTATTCTGCGTGAGATAGGGGAGCATACCCAAAACGGGGAGGATGAGCGCGCTGCCCATTATCGCGACGGACGAAAGGCCGTTCATGTACTTTTTCCCGCTTTTGTTAGGACGACGTTCGCCCTCTATAAACAGGCAGACATAGAGCTTTGTCATGTATGTGAGCGTGATGCCGCCGCTTATCAGGAACAGCCACTCGACCACGGTTATCGGCCAGCCGCCGATGGCGGAGTATTCGACGATGGATTCGTGCAAGAGCGTCTTGCTGATATAGCCGTTAAACAGCGGTATGCCGCCGATGCCCAAGAGACCGAGCAGAAACGCGATATTTAAAAGCGGCTTGCCCTTGCCCCAGCCCTTTATCTCATTTAAATCGAGCTTATGCGTGTTCATATACACCACGCCCGCGACCATGAACAAATCGAGCTTTATGAGCGAGTGGTTGACCATGTGTAATATCGTGCCGTTTGCGGCGAGTGCGTTTTCCTCACCTAAAAGGCACTGCATGGCGACGCCAATCAGCACGAAGCCTATCTGGCTCATGGACGAGCAGGCGAGCGTACGCTTTAAATCGATGCTGAACAGCGCAAGGACCGCGCCCAGCACCATCGTTATAGTGCCCAATATGAGTATGATCGTGCCCCAGGCGGGGTCATAGCGCAATATATCGCAGGAGACGACTAAAACGCCGTATATGCCCGTTTTCGTAAGCACGCCGGAAAGCAGCGCCGAAGCGGGGGCGGGGGCGACGGGGTGCGCCTTGGGCAGCCAGATATGAAGCGGGAACATGCCCGCCTTTGCGCCGAAGCCGAACAGCAGACAGCCGCCCGCGACGTACAACACGCTCTTATCCTCAAGCGCGCTCGCCGCGGCGTAAAGCTCATCAATTTTTAAAGTATGCAGGCTGTTTTGCAGCAGGAACAGGCCCATAAGCGCCGCAAGACCGCCTATGACCGCGATGGCGAGATAGGTATTCGCCGCACGCATTGCGCGCTCGTTCTGCTCATGAGCGACCCATGTATAGGACGTAAAGCTCATCACCTCAAAGAACAGCAGTGTGGTCGAGAGGTCGGACGAGAGGAACACGCCCATAGTCGCGCCCAGCGTCATGAGATAGAAGAAATAATATCTGCTTCTATGGTGATAGTGCGCAAAGTATTCGGGCGAAAACAGCGACGTCATCAGCCACATGAACGAGACTATGACGGCGTATATCGCGCGGAAGCCGTCCAGCTCGAGATAAATCTTGCAGACGGAAAGCTCACAGCTTGCGCCAAATGACGTAAAAAGTGTAAGAAGCGTCAAGACAAATTCCGTCACAGTGACGAAAATGGTCATTGCGCCGCGCGCCGCCTTAAAGCGCTTGCCTATGAAAAACGCGATCACAGAGGCGATCATGGGCCAGAAAATCAATATTGCCAATAACATATTTCCTTTCATAACAAGCCCTCCTTAAAACAGCGCCGTGTGGATGAGCTCCACGATCGGTGAGGAAAAAACGCCTAATATTATGCAGACGGCGGCGAGAACCAGCATGGGAACGGTCATGAGGCCGTTTACCTCACGGATATCGCAAAGCGCGGCGGTGTCCGTCCCCTTTTTGGGGAAGAACGCGCGCACGGACACGCTAAGCATGTACATCGCCGTCAAAAGTGCGGATATGAGCAGGACTATCACGCCGATAAGCTCGGCAGCTCCGCCCGTTTCCACCGCTGCGGACGCCAGCGCCCATTTAGAGATGAAGCCGTTAAACAGCGGTATTCCGGTGAGCGCAAGCGCAAATACGGTGAAGCAGCCGAACGTCACGGGCATACGCCGCCCGAGGCCGTCCAGCTCACAGAGATACTCGCGACCAGTGTTATGCAGCACTGCGCCCGCCGCGAAGAACGCGCCTATCTTGATGAGCGAATGGAACAGCATGTGAAGAACGCCTGCCTCTAAGCCGGCGGGGGTCATCATGGTGACGCCGAAGAGTATGTAGGAGAGGTTCGCGACAGTGGAATACGCGAGGCGGCGCTTGAAATGCACCTGCTTTAACGCCGCGGACGAGCCGTAGAGTATCGTGAAGATGGCCACGCCCATGACGGCGTATTGCGCCCAGCTCCCGCGCAGGAAATCCGCCCCGAAGGAGTAATAGGTGAGCCTTATCACGGCGAAGGCGCCCGCCTTGACGACCGCGACTGCGTGAAGCAGCGCCGTGACCGGGGTGGGCGCGACGGATGCCTTGGGCAGCCAGCCATGCAGCGGAAAGACCGCTGCCTTTACGCCAAAGCCCATGAATGCGAAGAAATAGACCGCATACAGCACGTCCTTATGCGCTAAAGCCGCGTCGGTGAGCGTTCCGCCCATGGTGAAGCCGGAGGTGTTGCCGTAGACTATCAAGAACACGAGTCCTATAAACGCGAACGCCGCGCCGCCTATGGAGTAGATGAGATACGCCCGTCCCGCGCGAAGGGCGGCTTTTGTCATGGGCTGTATCACGAGCGGTAGCGTGCATAGCGTCAAAAGCTCATAGAAGAAGTACATCGTGAGCATATTGCCGGACGAGGCTATGCCTAAGGTCACGCCGAAGGACACGAGGAAGAACGCATAGAACATGCGCTGATGACCCTCGTGCTTCATGTATTCAAGCGCGTATATCGTAGTTGCCGGCCAAAGCACGCTCACAAGTCCCGCAAAGAGCTTGCCCATGCCGTCGAGATTGAGGGCGATGGTCAGCTCCCCCGAGAAGGAGAACAGCGTGAACAATATGTCGTTTGTTGTAAAAATCAGCCAAAACATTGCGGCGGAGGTCAATAGCACGCTCGCCGTGACGAATATGTTTTTGACTTTTGCCGTCTTTGGGTCGATGGCGAAAAACGCCGCGCCGCAAAGAATGGGCAATAGTATCGGAATAAGCAAAAATGCGTTGCTCATAAAGCTTGACGCTCCTTTATGCGACTAACGATGCGATGGACGAGCAGAACTGCGTGAGCCCGCCGGAGAACATTCCCAAGAACACGGCGACCGCCGCAAAGATGACCATAGGCACCCACATGAGCGCGCTCTCCTCACGCTTAATAGAGGAAAGCTCGATGTCCTTTCCGGGGAAGAACGCGTCGATGCTTATGGGGAGCAGATAGCCCGCCGTGAGCAGCGCGGATATGAGCAGGACCACGGGAACGAGCCAGGAGAACACGGGCAGGCCGCTCTCCAGCGCCGCCGTGGCGATATACCACTTTGATACGAATCCGCCCGTCGGGGGGATGCCGATGAGGGTTATCGCGGCGAGGGTGAAGCTCCACATTATTATGGGCATATGCTTGCCCATTCCCTTAAATTCATCCACGCGCGTCTTTCCGGTATAGAAGATTATCGCGCCCGCCGTCAGGAACAGGCAGCTCTTTACGACCGCGTGAAAGACGACATGCAGAAGTGCGCCGGTGAAGCCCGCCTGTGAGAACAGGAACAGAGAGGTCAGGATATAGGATATCTGGCTGACCGTGGAATATGCGAGTCTCTTTTTAAACACCTTTTCCCTATACGCCATCATGGAGCCCATGAATACCGTGAGTAAGGAGAGTATGAGCAGAGCCGTCTGTACCCACGTACCTGCGACGAACTCGGGACCGACGACGAAATAGAGTATTCTTATTATTGCGAGAACGCCCGCCTTGGCTATGAGTGCGGAGAGCACCGCGGATGCGGGAGCGGGTGCGACGGGGTGAGCCGTGGGCAGCCAGCCGTGCATGGGATACATACCGGCCTTTGTGCCGAAGCCGATCACCGTGACGAAGATGACCGCGAGAAGAAGCCCTTCATGGCCGGAGACCTTTGACATATCGAGGCAGCCGCCTGCGGTAAAGTCGAGGTTTATTGAATACGCCGCGAGGAAGAATATTCCCAAAAGAGCCATGAACGCGCCCGCGATGGAATAGAACAGGTATTTTAACGCGGCGGAGATGGCCTCCTTTTTCATGGAATGCAGCACGAGCGGCATGGACAGCAGCGTAACAAGCTCAAAGCTGACGTACATCGTGACCATGTTCGCTGAAAGGGACATGGCTATGAGTGCGCCCTCGGAGAGCATGAAGAAGGCATAGAACCTATCCTCGTTTTCCTCGTGCGTCATGTATTTATAAGAGAATATCGCGACTAACAGCCAGCAGATGCTGAATATCGCCAAAAACAGCTTGGAGACGGAATCCGAGCGCAGCGCAACGGTCAAAATATCCGTTATGCTCCATACGTTTAAATAGCTCTCGGGAGCGAGGATGAGCATGAGGCACAGCGCGGCCTCAACGCCCAAAACGGCCGTCAACAGACCCAGCTTGAGCTTACGGTTCTGTATTTTTAAGAAGGGGAGAACCGCCCCAAAGACGAGTGGCAGAAGTATTGCAAAAATCATATTCATAAGAAGTTTCCTCCGTTTTAAAGCGCTTTTAGCCCAAGCTCGATCGCGGACACTATGGGCTCGGAATGCATACCGATTATAATATTTATGGCGATAAAGCATATCGCGGCGACGGCGAAGCCGATCTGCTGCTTTATGCAAATTTTGCTTACGGGAAGCGCGGGCGAATCAGCCTGCGCATTGCGCGACGACGAATATATCGTTATCACCGTGCGCAGGAAGTACATCGTGTTTAATATCGTGCTGACGGCGAGCGCGGCGAGGGTGAGTATCATTTTTAACCGTCCCTGGACCGCGGCCTGCGCAAAGAGCAGCTTTGAGACGAAGCCCATGAAGCCGGGGATGCCGACCATGCTGAGCGCGCCTATAGTAAACGCGAAGCCCGCCATCTTGTTTCTGTGAGCGGAGCCGTACAAATCGGCAAAATGCTGCGAGCCGCCGGACACCTCGATGAGCCGCGAGTTTGAAAGGAACAACAGCGGCTTTGTGAACGCGTGCGTCAGCATATGGAACAGCGCCGCTGTTAACCCCAGCACGGGCGAAAGACCTATGCCCATGTAGATGTAACCGATCTGTGCAGAGGATGAAAACGCCGTCATGCGGTTTATGTCGTTTTGCTTTATCGCGGCGACGGAGCCTAAGACCATACCGCATATGCCGAATATGAACAGCACGTTATTCACGCCGCAGGAGTAGAACACGTCCGTGCCGAAGCAGCGGCAGATTATCTTTATTAGCAGGAATATGTAGCCCTTTGAGATTATGCCGGAGAGCACGCCCGCGCTCGCGGGGGTCGCACAGCCGTATGTATCGGGCATCCAGAAGTGGAAGGGATACAGGCCGCTTTTTATCGCAAGGCCGGCGCATATCAGCGCGATGACCACCAACAGCGGAGTGTGATATCCGCCATTTGCCCAGAGCTTTGCGACGGCTTCACCGATGTTCACCATGAGAAGATGTCCCGTGATGTCATAGAGCAAAATCACGCCTATCAGGAAAAGACCCGAGCCTAACAGCGAGAATATCATGTATCTCACTGCGGCGAGCGTCGTGCGCCCTATCTCGCGTATCATCAAAATGCCCGTGGAGGCTATGGTACATATCTCGATAAAAACGTAGCCCGTGAAGATATCGTTCGTATAGACGAGCGCGGACAGCGACGCGTTTATAAGGCTCATCATCACGAAATAGAGGTTCATTTTAGAATCGTCTATGTCGCGGTCGATCTCATGATATCCGCCTGTTATGCTGAGCATGAGCACTATGTTAAAGGCGCTTGCCATTATGGCTTCCATCACGCCCGCGCGTATCTCATTGCCCCAAGGAGCGGGGAAGTGACCCATTTTATAGGTGAACGAGCCGTTTTTTATGCAGTAGAACAGCGTGCATATGTTCATTATCAGACAGACGGCGTCTAAGCAGAGAAAGAGCGTGCGCGCGGCCGTCTTTTTCTTCACCGCATAGCCTATGCCCGAGCATAAAAGCGACAGCAGTATCGTAAAGGCGGGAAAGTTGAAAATGAGGTCCATTATTTCTGCTCCTTCCGTGCCTTGCGGTATATCTCGTCGAGATTAAAGGTGTGATAGCTCTTATACAGGCGCACGGTCAGCGAGAGCATGAGTGCGGTGACGCTGACGGAGACGACTATGCCCGTGAGCACGAGTCCGCTGGGGATGGGGTTTATGTATTGCTCGACCGTCGCGGCTTGAGCCGGGTCGTTTATAATGGGGGCGACTCTGCCCTGAATATAGCCCATGGAGGCTAAGAACAGATATACGCCCGTGTCCATGATATTTAGCCCCATTATCTTTTTAACGAGGTTTTTATGAAAGAGGAGCATACAGAAGCCTATTGAGAATAATATGAGGGCGGCTGCCTCCTCGTAGTTTATAGCAAGATTGTTTCCAAGCATATCAGACTGTCCCCCTTTTGAAGAGTGAGAAAAAGCTGTACATGGTACACGCGACGACAAAGCCCACGGCGACGTTTAACGGGAGTATCAAGCCCGCGCTCAATATCGCGCCCGGAGTACCCGTGGAAATAATACTGTGCAGGCCGTTTGCGCCCGTGAAGAAGGAATACGCCTTCGCCACGACGTAAAAGCCGAGCGAGCAGCAGCTTATGACCTTCAGCGTCTTTGGTGTCATGAAGCGCGAGATGTCGTCAAAGCCGAACGCCATGGAGTAGAAAATGAGCGCCGCGCCGAGTATCGCACCGCTTGAGAAGCCGCCGCCGGGGGATAGATGACCGTTCAAAAGGACATACACTCCGAACACGAACAGACAGGGAACGAGGATATACGCTACTGTGCGTAAGATCGGGTCCTTCGCCGTGTCAAAAAGGGATTCCTCAAGCTGATATTTCATCATGCGCCGTTTATCCTGACGGGAGGCGAGCAGCATCGTAACTGCGCACATCGCCGTGAAAAGCACGTGGGATTCGCCCAAAGTATCGAACGCACGGTAGTCTAATATCATGCCCGCGACGATGTTCGTGGCGCCCGTCTCCTCCAGACCCTTTTCGATATAGCGCTCGCTCACCTCGTTGTTGACGGGTGCGTCCGCGCTGCCGTAGCGGGGAAGGTTTGAAACGGTTATGAGAAGTACGCTCGATAAAATGAGCACGAGTATTATGGAAAGCACTATATACAGCTTATCAAATGAGCGGTTCTCCGCCGCCTCGACGCGCCTTAATTTGCGTGTGCGAGAGTCGTACATATGCCTTTCGTCTGTGTCATTATCCTTGGGCGGCTGCTCGGTTTTTTGCGTTTCCAAAAGGAGGTCGTCGCCGTCAAGCCATGCTGTCAGCTTACTTTTTTTGCTTGTTTTCATCTTCGGGATCCTCCGTATCTATGAGATGTATCCTCTTCAGCGCGACGAAGAACAGGACGGTATCCACGCCCGCGCCCACGGCCGCCTCGGTTATCGCGAGGTCGGGCGACTCCAATAATACCCAGATGACGGACATTATGAGCGAATAGGACATGTAAATTATGACCGCTGTGAGCGTCTTTTTAGAGAACGCCGTCGCTATTGCGCAAATAATCAAAAGCGCGAGCAGGATAATTCTAAATATCTCCATGGTCATTCTCCTTTTCATCTGTTTTTGCAGTTTTATCTATCTTTTCTATCTTGCAATGCTCTGGAAGATGCTCGTCGGTATAGTATTCAAGCGAGGTGAGCATATGCGACGAAAGCGGAGACGTAAACCACATGAACGCGAGCACGAGAAGAATTTTGAGCGTCGCGAGGTTGAGCCCGCTCGCCACGGCGAGGCCGACGAGTATGAAGAACATACAGAACGTATCGGAAATCGCGGCGGAGTGTATGCGGTTCAGCGCAAAGTGAAAGCGATATGTCCCCAAAAGAGATATAAAGAGGGATATGACGCCAATGCCCAAAAAGACGGCGGTTATTATAAAGCGTATCATCTCACCTGTCATTTTGCGTCTCCTTTCCCTTTTGCTTTAAATAGACCGTTATGAACACCTTACAGAGTATCAGCACGGCGAGGAAGGACAGCATGACGTATACGATGCATACGTCTAAAAGATAGCTCTCCTTTAAATAAAGCGCGAGTACGGCTATCGCGAAGATAGTCTCGTTACACATCATATTGACGCATATTATCCTATCCGCGATGCGCTTACCGGTGACGCAGCGGATGAGCGTCAACAGCATGGCGACGCCTATTGCGATAAGTACGGTTATATATAGTATTGAATATGCTTTTTCCATCACAGCGAAGCCTCCATTTTAGTGAGCAGCTGGGTGAACTGCGAGGTCTCGATGCCGTCGATCATCTCCTCGCTCAGGCAGTGTACGGTAAAGATATCGCCGTCGATTTTGACGGTTATCGTACCGGGAGTTATGGAAATGGAATTCGCGAGCACGGCCTTTGCGGCGCTGCTTTTAAGAGGGATGCGAACCTCCCTCACAGCGGGGGTCATGGGCACCTTTTTACATAAAACTATGCGCATGACGCGCAGGTTTGACAGGAATATCTCCTTTAAAAGGACGAAAAAATAGACTATGCCGTAACCGATGTTCCGCATAAGCCTTAGATCCTTTTTAATGCTGAATTTCATAAATTTGCACATGAAGAGATATACAAGAGCGCATATCGCGAGACCGAAGAGAATGATCTCAAGGGTGACGCGCCCGTTCAGTATTATCCATAGTGCAAACAGCAATATAAACATATGACATCATCTCCGTTTCACAAAGATTTTATTACTTTAATTGACTGATGTCAATAAAACGTTAAAAATTTTTACGCCGATTGTGCGTTTACTTTAATACGTATTTTCTATGAATTAATAACTTGAAGTTATGGGTTTTATAATAGACGGAAAGAATGGATTTTGTGGTTGACTAAATAAAAAAACGGTGATAAAATGTTAGCACGCTAACAAAGAAGGTGATAGTTTTTGAACATAGCGCATGAGCTGAAAAGCCTGAATAACGCGATAGTGCGCAGGGTCGTGGCGATAGAGGCGCATAACGACGCGCCGACGTACATGCAGGGGGGCATAATAATGTACCTCACCAAGGCGGACGGGCCGAGATATCAGCGGGACATCGAAAAGCACTTCAACATACGCCGCTCGACTGCGACGGGCATACTATCAAACATGGAGCGCAGCGGGCTTATTCGCAGAGTTGCGGACGACACGGACGCACGCCTAAAAAAAATAGAGCTGACCGAAAAGGGAAGAATGAGCATGGCGAATTTTTGTGAAAAGATGACCGAGCTTGAGGCACAAATGACAAGGGGAATATCCGAGGAGGAGCTTTTGCAATTTGTAGAGCTTATCCACAGGATGAAAGACAATTTAAGCGAATAATTTTTTCTACATTTATATAAATAGGAGGCTTATATGATAAAAAAACTGATGAAGAGCATAAGGCAATATAAGCTGCCTTCACTGCTCGCGCCGATCTTCGTGACCATGGAGGTCGTGCTGGAGGTATTGATACCGTACTATATGGCGGACCTCATCGACTTCGGCATAAACGACGGCAATCTGGCGTATATAGTCAAGATAGGAGTGATGCTCGCGGTTTTTGCGATGCTTTCGCTGCTGTTCGGCGCGCTTTCGGGAGCATCGAGCGCGAAGGCGTCGGCGGGCTTTGCGGCGAACCTGCGCCATGACATGTTCTATAAGGTTCAGGAATACTCTTTTTCAAACATCGACAAGTTTTCGACATCCGGCCTGGTGACGAGGATGACCACGGACGTGACGAACCTACAGATGGCGTATATGATGATAATAAGGATAGCGGTGCGCTGCCCGATAATGCTCATATTCGCGTTCGTGATGTCCTTTTCGGTGAACGCGACGATCTCGACGATATTCCTCGCGGTCCTGCCCATACTCGGGATAGGACTCTACATTATAATAAAAAAGGCAATGCCCGTGTTCGAGCAGGTGTTTGACACGTATGACGAGCTTAACAACGTCGTCCAGGAGGACGTCAGGGGCATAAGAGTCGTGAAGTCGTTCGTGCGTGAGGATAGGGAAAAGCAGAAGTTCGGAAAGGTCTCGGACGTGATATACAAGCTGTTCTCAAAGGCGGAGAAGTTGGTCGCGTGGAACACGCCGCTGATGCAGTTCTCCGTATACGCCTGCATGATAGGCGCGAGCTGGTTGGGCGCGCACCTGATAGTATCGGGAAGCATGACTACGGGCGAGCTTATGAGCATAATAACCTATATTATGCAGATGCTCATGAGCCTGATGATGCTCGCGATGATATTCGTAATGCTCACTATGAGCTCGGCGTCGGCTAAGAGAATAGTAGAGGTGCTGGACGAAAAGAGCGATATAGTGAATCCCGAAAATCCTGTTTTTGAGATAAAGGACAGCTCGATAGACTTTGACGACGTTAACTTCGGATATTCAAAAAATCCCGAAAAGCTCTGTCTTACGGATGTCGATATCCACATAAAGAGCGGCGAGACGATAGGAATAATCGGCGGCACGGGCAGCTCAAAATCCACATTTGCTCAGCTCATACCCCGTCTTTACGACGTGACGAGCGGCAGCGTGAAGCTGGGCGGAAGGGACGTGCGCGAATACGACATAAAGACGCTCAGAGATTCCGTGGCGATGGTATTGCAGAAAAACGAGCTGTTCTCCGGCACGATAAAGGAAAATCTGCGCTGGGGCAACGAGGACGCGACGGATGAGGAGATATTGAGGGTTTGCAGGCTGGCCTGCGCGGACGAGTTCATAGAGACAATGCCCGATAAATACGATACGTACATCGAGCAGGGCGGCACGAACGTCTCCGGCGGACAGAAACAGAGATTGTGTATAGCGCGCGCATTGTTAAAAAAGCCCAAGGTGCTCATTTTGGACGACTCCACGAGCGCGGTGGATACGCACACGGACGCGATGATAAGAAGCGCCTTTGCCGAGGAAATACCGGATACGACAAAGCTGATAATCGCACAGAGGATATCCTCCGTAATGCATGCGGACAGGATAATAGTCCTGGACGGCGGCAAGGTCGCGGCGTTCGGCCCGCATGACGAGCTGATAGAGACTTGCGATATATATAAGGAAGTTTACGAGACTCAGACGAAGGGCGGTGATTTTGATGAGTGAGAAAAGACCGCAGGGCGTAGGAAGAATGCACGGCAGAAGCCCGCACTCCAAGATGAAGATAGATAAACAGACGGGAAAAACGCTGAAGCGCCTGCTTTCATATATAATGAAGGATTATAAGGGCAGGTTTATAGCAGTGCTGTTCTGCATACTCATAAGCGCGCTGGCGAGCGTGGCGAGCTCGTTGTTCATAAAGGTGCTTATCGACAGCTATATCGAGCCGCTCATAGGTGCTGCAAATCCCGATTTCAGCGGACTATTACAGGCGATAATCGTTATGGCGGTTATATTCATAATAGGAATCGCGGCGACGCTGTTTTATACGCGCACGATGGTCACGATATCGCAGGGTATTTTGAAGGAGATAAGGGTGGAGATGTTCTCAAAAATGCAGTCTTTGCCCATAAGATACTTTGACACGCACACGCACGGCGACATAATGAGCCATTACACGAACGACACGGACGCACTACGGCAGATGCTTTCACAGTCCGTTCCGCAGTTCTGTCTATCGGCGATAACCATAGTCGCGGTGTTCTGCTCGATGCTTTATACGAGCGTGTGGATGACGCTGTTCGTATTGGCTTTCTTAGTGCTCATGATATTCGTCTCGGGCAGGATAGGCGGAAAATCCGGAAAGTACTTCATAAAACAGCAGGACTCGCTGGGCGACGTGAACGGCTACATCGAGGAGATGATAAACGGACAGAAGGTCGTAAAGGTATTCAACCACGAGCACGTCTGCGAACAGGAATTTGACGAAAAGAACGAGGCTTTGAGGGAGAACACGTATAAGGCGAACAAGTTCGCGAACATCCTCATGCCCATAATGATGAACATAGGAAATCTGCAATACGTTCTGCTCGCGATACTGGGCGGCGCGCTGGCGATAGGCGGAGTAGGCGGGATAACGCTGGGCGCGATAGCCTCTTTCCTCACGCTTTCAAAGTCCTTCAACAGACCCATAACGCAGATAGCACAGCAGCTAAACTCGATAGTAATGGCGCTTGCGGGCGCGCAGAGGATATTCGACCTCATGGACGAGCAGCCCGAAACGGACGAGGGCTACGTCACGCTCGTGAACGTCGTGAGGATGCCGGACGGAAGCCTTACGGAGAGCGAGAAGCGCACGGGCCTTTGGGCATGGAAGCACCCGCACCACGCGGACGGCAGCGTGACGTATACCGAGCTTAAAGGCGACGTGAGGATGCAGGACGTGGACTTCGGATATGTTCCGGATAAGATAGTTCTTCACGACATATCGCTCTATGCGGAGCCGGGGCAGAAGATAGCGTTTGTCGGCGCAACGGGCGCGGGCAAGACGACCATAACCAATCTCTTAAACAGGTTTTATGATATTGCGGACGGCAAAATTCGCTATGACGGAATAAACATCAATAAGATAAAGAAGGCAGATTTGAGGAGATCGCTCGGAATAGTCCTTCAGGATGTGAACCTGTTCACAGGGACGGTGATGGAGAACATCCGCTACGGAAAGCTGGATGCGACGGATGAGGAGGTCATCGCGGCGGCGAAGCTCGCGAACGCGCACGACTTCATAACGAGACTGCCTAACGGCTATGACACGGTTTTATCCGGAGACGGCTCGGGTCTATCGCAGGGTCAGAGACAGCTCATATCCATAGCGAGGGCGGCTGTCGCAGATCCTCCCGTGATGATACTCGACGAGGCGACGTCTTCAATAGACACGAGGACGGAGCAGATAGTTCAGGAGGGCATGGACAGGCTGATGAAGGGGCGCTCGGTATTTGTCATAGCGCACAGGCTTTCCACGATAATGAACTCGGACGTCATCATGGTTTTGGAAAAGGGACATATAATAGAGCGCGGCTCGCATGACGCGCTGATAGCTCAGAAGGGGAAATACTATCAGCTATATACGGGTTCTTTTGCAGAGAATACATAAGAAAAAAGAGACAACAAAAATCACCCAAGGCGATCGCCAAGGGTGATATTTTTATGAATGCTTATTTTTCGTATCTTTCTTTGCCCATATAGAATATCGCGAGCGTGCCCGGGCCGGAATGTGAGCCGATGACCGAGCCGGTATAGCCGATCTGGACGTCCGTTATGCCGGGGAAGGCTTCCATAATGAGCTTTTTGGCATACTCTGCGTCGTCGATGCAGTCGCCGTGGCAGATGAACACGGTCTGACCATCGGGATTGACGATGTCCTTTTTCATCTCGTCGACCATGGCGATTATGGATTTCTTCCTGCCGCGCGTCTTGAACAGGGGGATGAGCTTACCCGCGTTGCTGACGTTTAAAACGGGCTTTATCTTCAACATGCCGCCTAAAAATGCGCTCACGCTGGAGACTCTTCCGCCTCTCTTTAAGAAGTCGAGGTCGTCCACGGTGAACCAATGGATGAGCTTTAGCTTGTTGTTCTCCACAAAATCGGCGACTTCGTCGATAGTCGCGCCGTTATCGCGCATTTTGAGCATGTAGTCCACGAGCAGACCTAAGCCCCTTGATGCGCAGAGTGAATCGAGGACGTATATCTTGCGGTCGGGGAACTCCTCGCGCAGCTTTTCGGCGGTGACGATGGCGTTCGCCGCGGAGCCGCTTATGCCGCTTGAAAGCTCGACGTGGATGAGATCCTTGCCTTCAGAGAGAATTGCGCGGAAATATTCATCATATGCGGCGGCGTTTATCATGGAGGTCTTGATGACCACGCCCTCGCGGAGCATCTTGTATATCTCCTCGATTTTATGCTGTGTGCCGTCCGGCTTGGGGTATTCGACGTCATCGATGATGTATGAAAGGGGGATTATCGACACGTCATGGGAGGCGATGTATTCCTCCGTCAGGTCGGCTGTGGTGGATGTTGATATAACGTAGTTGTTCATAGTGATAGGGTACCTCTGGCTAATATAATAATCAATATTATATTAGCCGATTACAGGCGTAAAATCAAGTATATGCCGCGCTTTTTGCGGGCAATTTGCGTACAATTAGTATAAAATGTAAAAAATGCGGTCAGTTTTCGGTCGACCTGTCAATTATTTTGACGCGGATGAGGGCGGGCGGGGGATAAAGTCGAAAAAGCTCATAACTGAAATATTTGAATTGAAAAAATGCTGTTTGCTTGCTCAAATGATAAATATGGGGGCGATTTGCAGCAAAATTGAAATTTTGTACTGCATTTTTCTTCAAAAAGACTTGCATTTAGTAAATTGTTGTATTACAATAGGGACTATAAGATTTTAATTAATTATCGGAGGTTATTCTCATGGAATTGTCCAAAAAGGCGACGGCCATAGCGCCCTCACTCACATTAAAGATCGACGCGCTCTCCAAGCAGATGAAGGCGGAGGGCAAGGACGTAATCGGCTTTGGCGCGGGCGAGCCGGATTTCCCCACGCCCACGTACATCAAGGAGGCTGCAAAGGAGGCTCTTGATAAGGACTTCACGAGATACACCCCCGCGAGCGGCATGCTTGAGCTGAAAAAGGCGGTATGCGCGAGGTATAAGAGAAAATACGGCTTATCCTATGCCCCTGAGCAGGTGGTCATATCGAGCGGCGCAAAGCACTCGCTTTTCAACGCATTTCAAGCGATATTGAACCCGGGCGACGAGGTCATAGTGCTTTCTCCCTACTGGGTGACCTATCCCGAGCTTGTGAAGATGGCAGACGGAGCTCCCGTATTCGTCGAGACGAGCGCTGAAAACAACTTCCGCGCGGATGCGGAGCAGATCGAGGCGGCGATAACCGACAAGACGAGGGCGATAATACTGAACAGCCCCTCCAACCCCTGCGGATGCGTATACGGACGCGACGTCCTTGAAAAGATAGGCGCGCTCGCGGTAAAGCACGATTTCTACATCATTTCGGATGAGATATACGACGAGTTAAACTACGGTGAGCCGATAACCTCCATAGCGACGATAGGCGAGGAGGTCAGAAAGCGCACCATAATCGTAAACGGCATGAGCAAGGCATATGCGATGACGGGCTGGAGAATAGGCTACACGCTCTCCGATGCATCTATCGCCAAGGTCATGGGCAGCTATCAGTCCCACGCGACATCCAACCCATGCTCCATAGCGCAGTATGCGAGCGTCGCGGCGTTAAACGGCGACGGCACGGACGTTGCGGAGATGGTCGAGGCGTTTAAAAAGCGCTCCAGACTCATGTATAAGCTGGTAAACGACATTCCCGGGCTGTCCTGCAAGCTGCCCGAGGGCGCGTTCTATATATTCGTGAGCATAAAGGGCTGCATAGGAAAGTCGATAAACGGTCAGGTGATAGACGGCTCGATATCCTTCGCGGAGCAGCTTTTAAAGGAAAAGAACGTGGCGGTCGTACCGGGAATAGCGTTCGGCGCGGATGAATACATAAGACTTTCTTATGCGACGAGCGAGGAGAACATCACAAAGGGTCTCGCGAGGATAGACAGCTTTTGCAGAGAGCTTGTCTGAAAATAGGTGAATGAGATGAAATTCGATCAGGAAAAGCAATATTCATATACAAATCTCTTACAGGAGAACGACTATAAATACAATCTTCAGGACGTGGCGGAGCCTAATCTCTTCAGGGACATGTTCAGCTATGACGAGGTCCCCAAGGTCAGGTTCAACCACAGAATAGTGCCCATGTATTTTCCGGAGAACATCTGGATAACGGACACGACCTTCAGGGACGGTCAGCAGTCCCGCGCGCCCTTTACGACAGAGCAGATGGTGCATATATACAAGCTGCTGCACAAGCTGGGCGGCGAAAAGGGCATAATCAGGCAGAGCGAGTTCTTCGTATATACCGAAAAGGACAGAAAGGCGCTCGAGGAGTGCATGGCGCTGGGATATAAGTTCCCCGAGATAACGACGTGGATACGCGCGAGCAAGAAGGACTTTGAGCTTGTAAAGAGCATAGGTATCGAGGAGACGGGCATACTCGTGAGCTGCTCGGACTATCACATCTTCAACAAGATGGGACTCACGAGGGCGCAGGCGATGGACAAATATTTGGGCATCGTAAAGGACGCGCTCGCGATGGGCATAAAGCCGCGCTGCCACTTTGAGGATATCACGCGCGCGGATTTCTACGGCTTTGTAGTACCCTTTGCGGATGCACTAATGCAGCTCATGCACGAAAGCGGTATACCGATAAAGATAAGAATGTGCGACACCATGGGCTATGGCGTGACCTATCCCGGCGTTTCCGCACCGAGGAGCGTCCCCGGCCTGGTATACGGCCTGCGCTTCTATTCCGGCGTACCCTCCGAGCTGCTCGAATGGCACGGACACAACGACTTCTATAAGGTCGTATGCAACTCGTCCTCCGCATGGCTATACGGCGCGAGCGGCGTGAACACATCCGTTTTGGGCATAGGCGAGAGGACGGGCAACTGTCCGCTCGAGGCGATGGTCATGGAATATGCACAGCTAAAGGGCACGACGGACGGCATGGACCTGCGCGCGATAACGGAGATAGCGGAGTACTTTGAAGACGAGCTGGGCGAGAGGATAGACCCCAAGACGCCCTTCGTCGGCAGCAACTTCAACGTCACCCGCGCGGGAATACACGCCGACGGTCTGTTAAAGGACGAGGAGATATACAACATCTTCGACACCGAAAAGCTGCTCGGGCGCCCCGTGCGCGTAATGATAGGCGAGCACAGCGGCACGGCGGGCATTGCGCATTGGATGAATGCATTTTTCAGATTAAAGGGAGACGACGAGGTCGACAAGCGCTCGGAGTTCGTCGCGAACATAAAGCTCAAGGTGGACGATATGTTTAAAAACGGCAGAACGACGTCCCTTTCCGACGACGAGATGATAGAAATAATCTCCGACGTGGATGAAAAGGAGTATCAGCGTCTTTTGAACATAAAGAGGCATAGAACGACCGTATAATTTGAAAAATTGACCGCACCGGCAAATGTCCTTCTGAAAAACTTACCGGTTAAGAAAACGTCGGGCGGTCATTACGTAAAAATCATAAATCAGCACAAAAAGAGGATGGGCAGAAAAATGTCCATCCTCGAATTATTTTATACCGAAAACACCCGCATCGCGGGTAGATATTTATTTTTAAAAAATCAAATGGGCAGAAATGCGGCTATTGCGGCGAAGATGATGGAGGGCAGGAGGTTTGCAACGGATATCTTCTTGCCCCAAACGAGATTCAGACCCACGCAGAATATCAAAATCGAGCCGACGAGGGAGATATAGCTGAGCGCGAGGTCGGTCATGAGCGGCTTTATGACCACCGCTAACAGCGTTATAAGCCCCTGAAGCACGAACACGGGGATGGCGGAGAATATGCAGCCCTTTCCCATCGAACAGGTCATGACTAATATTATGACGAAATCCAGCACAGCCTTCGCCGCGAGTACGGACCAATCGCCCGAAATGCCGTCTTTTAACGCGCCGACTATCGCCATGGCGCCGACGGAGACGGTGAGGGAGGAGGTCACAAAGGCGTTCACAAAGTAGGAATCGCCCGTGCTGTGCGTCTTGACCTTGAGCCACTCGCCAAAGCGCTCAAAAAGCCGCTCTATCCCAATAAGTTCACCCACGAGCGCGCCCAGAACGAGGCAAATGGTTATGAGCATACTGTAGCCGACGGTGAGCGCGCCGTCCTTTATGGTGAGCATCTTCTCCATAGCGCCCGCGATCGCGATAAACATAACCGCGATGCCGCAGACCTTTCCCAGGCTTTCCTGGTATTGCGCCTTCATAAACCTGCCGCCGAACATGCCTATAATGCCGGCCAAAACTATCGCGGCGGAGTTTATTATAGTACCTAAGCCTATCATATTTTACCCCTTATCAAATAATGCAAAAGAAAAGGGGCGCACTTTATGCACGCCCCGATAATTTTACAGCCTGTCGAAAAAGCTCACCCTTCCGCCCTTTTTCATCGACTCGGTTCAATCGACGTACCTAAGTACGCCTCATTCGTCTCGCTCGAAAAATGACGAAAAATCGAGCCTTTTCGGCAGTCTGATTTTTAAGGTAGTTTTTCAAAAATAAGATTTGAAAAACAGTTCATAAGTCGATTATCAGACTACGCCGTGAGCCATCATTGCGGAAGCGACCTTCATGAAGCCGGCGATGTTTGCGCCTGCCATATAGTTGCCCTCCATGCCGTATTCCTTAGCATAGTCGCAGCAGTTCTTGTAAATGTTCGCCATGATGCCCTTGAGCTTCTCATCGACCTCTTCAAAGGTCCAGGAGTATCTCATGGAGTTCTGGCACATCTCAAGTGCGGAGACAGCCACGCCGCCCGCATTTGCGGCCTTCGCGGGGCCATAGAGCAGGCCGTTCGCGAGGTAGGTGTTGATAGCCTCGGGGGTAGAGGGCATGTTCGCGCCCTCGGAGACGACCTTACAGCCGTTCGCGATGAGGATCTTCGCGGATTCTTCGTTGATCTCGTTCTGAGTAGCGCAGGGCAGAGCGATGTCGCACTTTACGGTCCAAACGCCGGAGCAGCCCTCGTGATATTCAGCCTCGGGATGCTTAACGAGGTATTCCTTGATTCTCTTACGCTCGACCTCCTTGAGCTGCTTTACGTAGTCGAGGTCGATGCCGTTCTTGTCGTATACATAGCCGTTGGAGTCGGACATGGTGACGACCTTCGCGCCCATCTCGGTGGCCTTTTCACAGGCGTAGATGGCGACGTTGCCCGAACCGGAGATGACGACCGTCTTGCCCTTGAAGCTGTCGTTATGGTCGTTTAACATGTCCTCGGTGAAGTAGCAAAGACCGTAGCCGGTAGCCTCGGTACGCGCGAGCGAGCCGCCCCAGGTCAGTCCCTTGCCCGTTAAAATACCGGAGAACTCGTCCCTGATGCGCTTATACTGACCGAACATGAAGCCGATCTCTCTTGCGCCCGTGCCGATATCGCCCGCGGGGACGTCCGTATCGGGACCGATGTGCCTATAAAGCTCGGTCATGAAGCTCTGGCAGAAGCGCATGACTTCCATATCGCTCTTGCCCTTAGGGTCAAAATCAGAGCCGCCCTTTGCGCCGCCGATAGGCAGACCTGTGAGGGCGTTCTTGAAGATCTGCTCAAAGCCTAAGAACTTTAAGATGCCTTCATATACGGAGGGATGCAGTCTTATGCCGCCCTTATACGGTCCGATAGCGCTGTTGAACTGGATCCTGAAGCCCCTGTTTACATGAACCTTGCCGTTGTCATCCACCCACGGAACCCTGAACTTTATAGCTCTTTCGGGCTCGACGATGGAATCGAGGATACCTCTCTCGATGAACTCGGGATGTCTCTCGATAACGGGTTCAAGGGATAAAAGCACCTCTTCAACGGCCTGGTGAAATTCGGGCTCGTTGGCGTTGCGCTTTTTAACTGTTTCCATTAGCTCTGCAAGGTAAGCGTTTTTGAAACTCATGCAAGTTTCCTCCTTAGAAGTTGAATTTGTATCATAGAAAAATCTATTGATCTCAAAAATATCATCTATTAAAAAATACCATGAATCGGCGCTCATGTCAAGACTTCATTTATGGGGAAGAAAACTTTTTATATGGCGATTTATGCAAGAAACGAAATATAATATTTCACTTTTTGCCAAACATGTTCATTATCTGGGGCAGCATGGACATGAGCGGGCCAATGTCGCCCAAGCCCATGAATTTAAACAGCTCGGCAGGGTCGGGATTATCCGAAAGAGCGCCGACGATACGCGCGGTATCGAGAGCGCGCGACATCTGATTTAAAAATATCGCGCCCTGCGGGGAGGCATAACGCTTTAGGGTGCAGATGAGTCCGCTCAAATTACCGTTCGGAGAAAGACATGCGCAGCTTTTGGGCGGGCGGGAGCATTCGCATTTATCCGGCTTTTTCCTCATCTCGGAGCAGTCGAGCATATCCTCGATGACGCACCTGTCATGGGCGGAGACGTATGGCAAAATGTCCCGCAAGAGGCAGAGATCTGGCGAGTTATTTTCAAAAAGCGCGGCGCAGAGCATGAACGCGAGCGGGTCGGTCATTCTTTTTTGCGGGGGGCGCTTATCCTCGCACTTTTGCGCTATGGCGTTAAAATCGGGGGATATTCCGTTTATCATTTATTTTCCATCCTCATATACATATTATTGAGCAGAGGCTCTCATTATTTTTATGATAGGGGTATGATATATAATGAAGAGAGATTTAAAAAGCATGGCTAAAAATAAGGGCAATTCGGAAAACGACGCGAAAAAACAGGGCTTATCACAAGATGAGCTTAAAAGGCGGACGCAGGAGCTTTCACAGCTGTCGGAGGGGGAGCTCTATGAGCAGCTCTTTAAAAACGCGCGGGAGGCGAAGGAGAAGGGCGAGCTCAGCGGAAGCGACATAGACGGCTTTTTGAGCATGGTGTCGCCCATGTTAAATGAGGAACAGAGGAGAAGGCTTACGGAGCTGACCGAAAAAATACGTTGACAGGACGAATGTACATTAAATGGTTGCATTTTTTTGCCGATAAAGTTAAAATATGAGAGAAATTAATTATTAAGGAGAATCAAGCCACGGAACGCACGAAAAAATCCCTGAAGAACATGGCCTTCGGGCTGACGGGACAGATACTTAACATAATAATGAGCTTTATCGCGAGGACGGTGCTCGTCCGCGTGCTGGGTGACGTATACGCAGGCATCGCGGGAAACTTCACCAACATATTGATGGTGTTCTCCCTCGCGGACCTGGGCATAGGCACGGCGATTATATTCGCGCTGTATAAGCCGATAGCCCTTGAGGATAAGGAAAAGATACGCTCGCTCATGGGGCTTTACGCAAAGGCATACAGGACGATAGGTCTTGTCATAATAGGGCTCGGGCTGGCGCTCACGCCCTTTATACGCTCGCTCGTAAAGACGGACGCATATATCCCCGACCTCGAAATAATCTTTTTGCTGTATGTCGCGAATACGGCGTCGAGCTATTTCCTTTCATATAAAGGGACGCTCATAACGGCGAATCAAAAGAATTATATCGTCACGAATGTCGTATATGCGACGTCCATAGTGAGCTACGGATTACAGATAGCTATACTCTATCTCACCAAAAACTACATCTTCTCGCTGTCCATACAGGTCGTCACGAACATGCTCCAAAACGTGATAACCATGATAATAGCGAACAGGATGTACCCGTATATAAAGGGAAAATGCGAGAACAAGCTCTCAAAGCGGGAGCAGAGAGGCATTTTCTCAAACATGCGCGCGCTGGTATTCTACCGCACGGGGCAGGTCGTTATAAACGGAACGGACAGCATAGTCATCTCCGCGATGGTAGGCATAGTGGAAAACGGCTTTTACTCGAACTATATGCTGCTGTTCACGACGATAAAGAATCTTTTAAATCAGGTGTTTAACGCGATAACGGCGAGCGTGGGCAATCTGGCGGCGATAGAGAGCGACGAGCGCAAATACGAGGTTTTCGACATGATATTCTTCGGGAGCTTCTGGATGTACGGCTTCTGCTCGGTTTGCTTCTGGGTGCTGGTAACGCCCTTTATCAGCATATGGCTGGGTGAACAGAGAGTTCTATCCGACGTGATAGTGCTGTTTTTGGTGCTTAACTTCTATCTCATGGGCGTGCGCCACGTGAACAACACGTTTAGGGACACCATGGGCGTTTTCAAGCAGGGAAGATATATCCCGCTCATAGCGGCGGTGGTGAACATTGTGGTATCCTGCGCGCTTGCGCCGTCAATGGGCGTTTTGGGTGTAATGATAGGCACGACGGTCTGTCTCGCGGGCGTGCTAGTATGGGCGGAGCCGATTGTGCTCTTTAAGCACGGCTTTAAGCGCAGCCCGCTGCCCTATTTCGGAAAGTATCTGATGTATCTCGCGATAACGGCGGCAGCCTGCGCGGGGACAAAGGGACTTTGTGAGCTGATATTCGCGGGACACGTCGGGATATTGAGCTTTATAGGCAGGATGGTCATATGCGTCATAGTGCCTAACGCATTTTTCGCGCTGCTGTTCTTCAGGACGAAGAACTTCAAGATGCTCTTCGGTTCGATAAAGAGGACTGTTTTCAGAAAGCTGGGCAGAGGCAAAGCGGGGAGGCACAGCGCATGATAAGGTTTGGCCCGTCGGGCAACTCCGCGGAATTTTACGACGAGGGACATAAGCACACATACGAGGCGATGAAGTGGGTCGCCGAAAGAGGGCTTAACGCATATGAATACTCCTTTGGCAGAGGCGTGCGCATAGGTGAGCCGACAGCTAAAAAAATCGCGGACGAGGCGGAAAAGTACGGCGTCGCGATGAGCGTACACGCGCCATTTTTCATAAACCTTGCGACGGACGACGCCGAGAAGATAGCCAAAAACGAGGGGTACTTCCTCGACGCGGCAAAGGCGGCGCGTCTTTTGGGCGCGGATAGAGTGGTCTTTCACCCGGGCGCCTGCGCGAAGATAGACCGCGGATTGGCAATGGAGCTGACCAAGAAAAATTTTAAGCACATGCTCGATATGTTAGATGATGCGGGCTTTGGCGATCTGACGTATTGCCCCGAGACTATGGGAAAGATAAACCAGGTGGGCGATTTGGGCGAGGTGATAGAGCTTTGCGGCATTGACGAGCGCGTACTGCCCACGATAGATTTCGGCCATCTGCACACGCGCGGACTGGGCGCGATAAACACGAGCGAGGATTTTGAGCAGATATTGCTCAAGCTGATAGACGGAATAGGCTATGAGCGCACGCGGGACATGCACGTCCACTTTTCAAAGATAGCGTTTACCAAAATGGGTGAAAAGGCGCATGTGACGTTCGCGGACGAGGGCTTTGGGCCGGATTTTGCGCAGCTTGCGCCATTATTGGTGAAGCATGAGCTGTATCCGCGCATACTCTGTGAGAGCAAGGACACCATGGCGATGGACGCGGTCGCGATGAAGAAGATGTATGAGGAGGCCTTAAATGAACAGGGTCGATGAGATAAGGACGATACTCGAAAAAAGAGGACTTGACGGCATAATTCTTTCGGACATATACGAGGTGAGCTGGGCGACGGGCTTCACGGGGGACGACTCCCACTGCGTTGTGACTAAGGACGCCGCGGTGTTTTTCACGGACTTCAGATATACCGAGCAGGCGGGAAACCAGGTCAAGGACTTTGAGATAGTCGAGACGGGCGGGGATGACCGTGCCTCGAGGATGTCGAAATTAGCCAAAGGGCGCGTGGGCATAGATTTTACGCGCACGAGCGTAGCCGAGCTTAAAAGATATGAAAACGAGCTTGACGCGGATGCTTTTGAGGACGTTTCGGCGGATATCGCCGCGCTTCGCATGATAAAAAGCGAGGACGAGATAAGCCGTATGCGCGAGGGAGCGAGGATAACCGAGGACGCTTTTTCACACATAGTGGGGTATATCAAGGAAGGAATGACGGAAAACGACATCAACGCCGAGCTGATATTCTTCTTTAATAAGAGGGGAGCGGAGCCGTCGTTTAAGCCCATAATCGCCTCCGGAGAAAACGGTAGTATGCCGCACGCGGTCGTATCGGACAGAAGAGTTTGCCGCGGAGATTTCATCACGATGGACTTTGGCGTGAGATATAAGGGGGTATGCACGGATTTTACGCGCACAATTGCCCTCGGGGGTATTGAAAAAGACGAATTAATGGTATATAATACTGTTAAAAGCGCTCAGCAGGCGGCTTTGTGTGCCTTAAAGCCGGGGGTTACCGGAAAACAGGCGGACGAGGCGGCGCGCAGCGTGATATATAACGCGGGATATAAGGGATATTTCGGTCACGGGACAGGTCACGGCGTAGGGCTGGAGATACACGAAGCTCCAAGACTTTCAACAGCCTCGAGGGACGTGCTCGCGCCGGGGATGGTCGTCACGGCGGAGCCGGGCATATATTTACCCGGGCGTTTCGGAGTACGCATAGAGGACATGCTGCTGATAACGAAGGACGGTTATGAGAACTTCTACACCGCTGACAAAGATATTATTATAATTTAACGGAGGATTACAGATGGTAACTGCTGGTGATTTCAGAAAGGGTATGACGATTGAAATAGACGGTCAGGTTTGGATGATCGTAGATTTCCAGCATGTAAAGCCCGGCAAGGGCGCGGCATTCGTACGCACAAAGATCAAGAACGTAATGACGGGAAGCGTTTTAGAGAGAACGTTCTCGCCCACGGACAAGTTCCCCAAGGCAATGGTAGAGAGAAAGGACATGCAGTATCTCTACAGCGACGGCGATCTCTATTACTTCATGGATACGGAGACCTATGACCAGCTCCCCTTAAACAAGGACAAGGTCGAGGACGCGCTCCCCTACATGATAGAGAACATGAACGTGACCATAAAGTTCTTCAAGGGTGAGGCATTCTCCGTTGAGCCGCCGAACTTCGTAGTTCTTCAGGTAACAGAGACCGAGCCCGGCTTCAAGGGCGATACGGCGACCGCAGGCAACAAGCCCGCTATCGTAGAGACGGGCGCGAAGATCATGGTTCCCCTGTTCGTAAACACCGGCGATTCCATCAGGATCGACACGAGAACGGGCGAGTACATGGAGCGCGCGTAATAGCAAAGCAAACTAATAGAGCTTCACTTATGTGGGGCTCTTTTTTTGCGGCCTAAGACACATTGCCAAATTTTTTTAAAGGTGCTATAATTTTGGAGATAATAGAGATAAATTCCGGCGGTATTTCGGATATTTTTTGAGGAGGACTTCCCTTGAAAAAGCTGTTTAAGTATTTTAAGGATTATAAAAAGGAATGCGTCACGGCGCCGCTTTTCAAGATGCTTGAGGCGGGCTTTGAGCTTATAGTCCCGCTCGTGATGGCAGCGATAATCGATACGGGCATCAAAAACGCGGACACGGGATATGTCATAAAGATGGCGCTCGTGCTCGTGCTGCTGGGGCTTATAGGTCTTGTCTGCTCAATAACTGCGCAGTATTTTGCCGCAAAAGCGGCGGTGGGCTTCACGGGGAGGCTGAGACACGAGGTGTTTAAGCATCTGACGGAGCTTTCGTACACCGAATTTGACAAAATAGGCTCGGCGACCATGATAACGAGGATGACGAGCGACATGAACCAGCTTCAAAACGGAGTCAACCTGACGCTGAGGTTATTTTTACGCTCGCCTTTCGTGGTGTTCGGTGCGATGATAATGGCGTTTACGATAGACGTACCCAGTGCGGTGACGTTCGCCGTGGTCATCCCCGCGCTTGCGATAGTCGTTTTCGGGATAATGCTCGCGTGCATCCCTCTCTATAAAAAGGTTCAGAACAAGCTCGACAGGGTTTTATCGCGCACACGGCAGAACCTCACGGGCGTGAGGGTGATACGCGCGTTCAACAAGGAGCAGGAGGAGACGGACAGCTTTAACGCGGAAAACGACGATCTGACGCGCGTTTCAAAGTTCGTGGGCAGAATATCCGCGCTGTTAAATCCCGTGACATATATAATGATAAACGTCGCGATAGTCGTGCTCATATGGACGGGCGCGATAAGAGTCGAGGCGGGGATAATATCGCAGGGAGCGGTCGTCGCGCTGTATAACTACATGTCGCAGATACTCATCGAGCTGGTCAAGCTCGCAAATCTCATAATACAGATGACCAAGGCGGCGGCCTGCGGAAACAGGATAAGCGCGATTTTGGATATTCAAAACAGTATGCCCATGGCGAAGCATCCGCAGGAGACCGTCGAGGGTGCGTCTGCGGTGGAGTTTGAAAACGTCGGGCTGACATACGCCGGAGCAAAGGAAGAGGCGCTTTCGGACATCGATTTCAAGGTCGAGGCGGGAAAGTCGATGGGCATAATCGGCGGAACGGGCTCGGGCAAGAGCTCGATAGTAAACTTGATCCCGCGCTTTTATGACGCGACGCGCGGAAGCGTTAAGGTATTCGGAGCGGACGTAAAGCAGCAGGATGTAAAGGCGCTGCGCAGAATGATAGGCATCGTGCCGCAAAAGGCCGTGCTGTTTTCAGGCACTATTAGGGACAACCTGCTTTGGGGAAACGAGGATGCCACGGACGAGGAGCTTTTGAACGCGCTGGAGACGGCGCAGGCGAGGGAGATCGTAGAGGGCAAGGAGGGCGGCCTTGATTATGTGATAGAGCAGGGCGGAAAGAACCTCTCGGGAGGTCAGCGCCAGAGACTTACCATAGCGCGCGCGCTGGTGCGCCGCCCGAAGATACTCATTTTAGACGACTCGGCATCCGCGCTGGATTTCAAGACGGATTCGCTTTTGAGACAGGCGATAAGGCGGCTAAACTACACGCCCACGGTTTTCATAGTATCTCAGCGCACGTCCTCCATAATGCACTGCGACGAGATAATCGTAATGGACGACGGCGAGGTCGCGGCAAAGGGAACGCATGAGCAGCTTCTTGAGAGCTGCGCGCTTTACGAGGAGATCCATTCATCCCAGTTTTCAAAGGAGGAGACGGCGTGAAGGACGATAAGGGAACGATAAAAAAGGTTTTAAGATATCTCAAAAAATATCTTCCGCTGATAATACTTTCGCTGCTGCTCGCGGCGGCGACCGTCGCGGGGACGCTCTATGTCCCCATACTTGTGGGACGGGCGATAGACTGCATAGTGGGCGCGGGCGACGTCGATTTTTCCGCGATAGGCAAAATAGTGACCGTCATATTGATAATAGTCGGCATAACGGGCGTATTGCAGTGGGTCATGAACTCGATAAACAACAAGATAACCTATCAGGTCGTGCGGGATGTGAGAAAAGAGGCGTTTGACAGGCTCATGATATTGCCGCTAAAGTACATTGATGCGCACGCCTACGGACAGATAGTCAGCCGCGTGATTGCGGATGTCGACCAGTTCGCGGACGGCCTGCTCATGGGATTTACGCAGCTTTTCTCGGGAGTCGTGACGATAATAGGCACGCTCGTGTTCATGATAACGATAGACTACAAAATCGCGCTGATAGTCGTCCTGCTGACGCCGCTATCGCTGTTTGTGGCGAGGTTTATCGCAAAGCGCACTTACAGCATGTTTAAGCTGCAATCCGAGACGCGCGGGGAGCAGACGGGATATATCGACGAGATGCTCACCAACGCGAAGGTCGCGGCGGCGTTTTCGAGAGAGCAAAGCGAGCTTGAAAAGTTCGATGAGATAAACGATAGATTGGAGAAATGCTCGTTAAAGGCGATATTCTATTCATCCATAACCAACCCGTCGACGAGGTTCATAAACGCGATAGTATATGCGGCGGTGGGCCTTGCGGGCGCGCTTTCCGCGATAGCGGGGGGTATTAGCGTGGGCGGACTATCCTGCTTTTTGAGCTATGCGAACCAGTATACCAAGCCGTTTAATGAGATATCGGGCGTGGTGACCGAGCTGCAAAACGCGCTCGCCTGCGCAAAGAGGATATTTGATCTCATCGAGGAGGAACCGCAGATACCTGACGCGCCGGACGCATATATATTAAAAGATGTTGAGGGCAACGTCGAGCTGAAGGACGTCGAGTTCTCATATGTCCCCGAAAGGGAGCTTATAAAGGACCTGAATTTGAGCGTAAAGCCGGGACAGAAGATAGCGATAGTCGGCCCGACGGGCTGCGGTAAGACGACTATAATAAACCTGCTCATGCGCTTTTACGACGTGAGTGCGGGCGAGATAGACGTGGAAAATGTGGACATCCGCGACATGACGAGAAAGAGCCTGCGCGCGGGCTATGGAATGGTTTTGCAGGAGACGTGGCTCAAGGAGGGCACGATACGCGACAACATAATCATGGGCAAACCGAACGCGACGGAGGAGGAGATAATCCGCGCGGCAAAGCTCGCCCATTCATATGGGTTCATAAAGCGCCTGCCGGATGGATTGGATACGTACATCGGTGAGGACGGCGGGAGCCTGTCACAGGGGCAAAAGCAGCTTTTGTGCATAACGAGGGTCATGCTTGCGCTGCCGCCTATGCTCATATTGGACGAGGCGACGTCGTCTATCGACACGCGCACTGAGATGAAGATACAGCAGGCGTTCGCGGAGCTGATGAAGGGGCGCACGAGCTTTATCGTGGCGCACAGGCTGTCCACCATAATGAACGCAGACAGAATACTCGTAATGCGCGATGGGCGCATAATAGAGCAGGGTACGCACGACGAGCTTTTGAAGAAAAAAGGGTTCTACTACGAGCTGTACAATAGTCAGTTTGCTCATTAATGATTTTTCTTGAGAAAAGACCGGTCGGAAAATCGATCGGTCTTTTGAGTATGTGCTTATATTACTTCTTATCCTCCCAGCCGAGGTCGGTAGTCATGGGGATGAGCACGCCGCCCTCCGCCATTATCGTCTGACCGACGATGAAACGAGCGGAATCAGAGGCTAAGAACACCACGCAGTCGCCTATCTCCTCGGGCTTCTGCCAACGGTGCAGCGGCTGCTCGACGGATATCTTAGCGTAAATCTCCTTTTCCTTTGCAATTCTCTCGGGCGTGTAGTTGGGTGAGGAGAGCATGTCGACATGGCCGGGCGCGAATGCGTTTACGTTAATGCCGTAGGGAGCGAGCTCAAGCGCGGCGGAGGTCGTCATGCGGCTGATAGCGGCCTTTGTGAGGGCGTATACGGACGAGCCGAAGTACGTTCCCTGAGCGTGGACGGAGGTAATGTTGATTATAACGCCCTTCTTTTGAGCGGCGATCATTATCTTCGCTGCTTCCTGCATCATGAAATACGTACCCCTGATATTGACCTCGGAAAGCAGGTTGAAATCCTCCTCCGTGACGTCCAACATCCTCCAGACGGTGGTTATGCCCGTGTTGTTTATCATTACGTCGAGTGCGCCGAACTCATCGCAGAATTCGTGCAGAGTCTTTCTCGAGGGCTCAAGCTCGCGCGTGTTCATGTAATAGTATTTTCCCTTTGCGCCGACCGCCTCTATCTCCTTTAAGGTGTCCTTTGCGCCCTGTTCGTTAGAGGTGTAGGTAAAACCGACGTTATAGCCGGCCTTTGCGAACGCGATAGCGATAGCTCTTCCCGTGACGTTGCTTGCGCCGGTGACAAATGCGACTTTTCTTTCCATGTTGATGTTTCCTTTCATATTATAATAAATCGCGAAAAAAACGAATATTTCATATACCGAGGATAACACATTTTCGGGTCAAACGCAAATAAAAATGCCCCGCAAGTTTTTAGCTCACGGGGCGGTTGATTTTTGAGAAATATTATTTGCTTTCCTCTATGGGTTTCTTGCTTACGATGGCTCTTATTACGAACAGCGTGCCGACCATGAGCGCGATGCCGATAGCGAGCAGAATGAACGCATTCTGTATGAAAGCGGATATCACGTAAACCACGAAGGAGACAGCCGCAACGGTTATAGCATACGGAAGCTGCGTGGAGACGTGATTTAAGTGGTTGCACTTTGCGCCCGCGGAAGCCATTATCGTCGTATCGGAGATGGGTGAGCAGTGGTCGCCGCAAACCGCGCCCGCGAGGCAGGCGGATATGCCGATAATGAGGAAGGGGCTTTCAACGGGGAACATCGCGATTACGATGGGGACGAGTATGCCGAACGTACCCCAGGATGTGCCTGTAGCAAACGCGAGCAGGCAAGCCACGATGAAGATTATAGCGGGTAGGAAGTTCGCGAGACCGGCCGCCGCACCCTGCATGACTGCGCCGACGTAATCAGCCGCGCCCAGCAGCGTGGTGACGTTTTTAAGGGACGTAGCGAGCGTGAGGATGAGGATGGGGGGGATCATCGCGAAGAAGCCCTGAGGAACGCACTCCATAGCCTCCTTGAAGGAAACGAGGTTTCTGGAGATGAGGTAGATTATTATCAGAATGAGAGCTACGATGGAGCCTAAGGGCAGTCCGACGGTGGCGTCACAGTTGGAGAATGCATCAATGATGCTTGCGCCGTTTAAAATCTCGCCGGTATAGAGCATACCGCAGATGCAGCAGATTATGAGGATAACGACGGGGAGAACGAGGTCGATGACCTTGCCGTTATGGCAGACCTTTTCGTCGTCGCCCTGGTCGGGCTTATCGCTCGTGAACACGTCGTCCTTATACTGCGCGTTGTACTCATGCAGTCTCATCTTGCCGTAATCGAAGTTCATTATCGCAATGGTGATGATGAACACGAATGTGAGCAGAGAGTAGTAGTTAAAGGGGATGGCGTTGCAGAAATACTGGAAGCCCAGGCCGTCGATGGCCGTATTCTTTGTCGTGCTGACGAGAGCCGCCGCCCAGGAGGATACGGGAGCGATCATGCAGACGGGAGCCGCAGTCGCGTCGATGAGATAGGACAGCTTTGCCCTTGATATCTTTTTGGAATCCGTCACGGGGAGCATAACAGAGCCGACCGTGAGGCAGTTGAAGTAGTCGTCAACGAAGATGAGCACGCCCAGAGCGAAAGTCGCCATGGTTGCGCCGAATCTCGTCTTGATGTGAACGGCCGCCCACTTTCCGAACGCCTCGGAGCCGCCCGCTTTGTTGATGAGCGCGACGATTATGCCCAGAAGCACGAGGAAGATGAATATGCCTGCGGTGCCGGAAACGGCGCTTATGAGACCGTCGTTGGTTATCGTGGAGATAGTGCCGACGAGGTTAAACTTGTTGTACATGAGCGCGCCGGCGACGATGCCTGCGAGCAGCGAGCTATACACCTCTTTGGTGATGAGCGCGAGCGCGATAGCGAGCACGGGCGGGAAGAGCGCCCAAAGCGTCTTGGTAACGTCAAATTCCAACCTTGCGGCGGAGAGCACCACGAGCACGAGTATCAAAGCAAGTGCGCAGATGCAAAAGACGATGTTTTTCTTTTTCATAATTGACTCCTTAATATAAATTAGTAATGTTAAAAAAGTCATGAGACAGCTCTCATGACTTGGATAAACAAAGATGTAATATCACGATAGCTCTCCACATATAAATGTGACAGTACGCTGCATATTCTGCATCGTCCCAGCGACGGCGATTAAGGCAACTCGCCGAGGCTTCGGCATGGCATCTTTTCACGCCCGCGGACAGCCTGTCCGTATTATGCGGGGTTACTCGTAAGCGCATGCGCCTCTACCTATATATTGACTTTTCTTGATTGTATCATCATTTATATGGTTTGTAAAGTACAAATTACCACTTTTTATATCAATTTTCGACTTTTATCTCATGTAAAATTCATTTACAGGGGTGAGCGTGTCGCCGAGGGTGGAGCTAATGCGCGTTTTACCCGCAGATGACGCGGGGACGACCTCAAAGCGCGAGCCGCTGTAATAGGGCTTATACTCCGCTAATACGGTGTCGATCCGTCCGGACTGCCAGCGGCGCAGTTTAATATGAAGGGTTACGGTATCCTTGTTCGCGACGGTGGCCATGGAGCTTATGAAGTTTCCGAGGGAGTAGACGCACAGCACGCGGTTGTTATCCGTGCGCGAGCGCAGGTATTCCGCGGATTGCAGCACGTGCGGATGGCTGCCTAAAATGAGATCCGCGCCCGCATCTGCTATCTCCTGCGCGGTGATCCTCTGCGACTGATTTACTGGGCGGTTTTCATCACCCCAGTGGATATAGACGATCACGTAATCCGCGCCCAACTCGCGCGCGGCGGCTATATCGGCGGCGCAGGCGGACTTTGAATACATGTTCACGGTATACGAATGCGCGGGGGGCTCCGTACCGGAATTTATAAACATTGTATAGGATAAAATCGTCGTCTTTATGCCGTTTATGTCCATGACCTCGATATGGCGGTCGCCGTCGGAGGAGGTGCCTGTGAATTTGATGTTTCTTTCTTTAAGCGCGCTTATCGTGGCGGATACGCCAGAGTTGCCCTTATCCATGGTGTGGTTATTCGCGGTCACGACAAAGCCGAAGCCCGCGTTTTTGATGGCGTCGGCGAAGCTCAGCGGGGCGTTTATCTTGGGAAGGCTCAATGTTTTGGTCTTGGGCTTTCCGTTTTCGTCAAGGACAGGTTCGCCGTTATCGTCGAGGACTGGTTCGCGCTGTGCGGGAGTGGTCAAGCCTGCGGACTGCCCCGCGAGGCAGGTCTCGAGGTTGCCTATGGCGAGGTCGCAGGAGGCTAAATCACCTTTGATGGCGCCAAAAACGTAGTCAAAGGAATAAGACGAGCCGCGTTTGGCATATGAAAGCTGAGCATTCAGGCAGAGCAGGTCGCCCACGGCGATGATATCTGCTTCGTCGAGGGGCGCGGTTTGCGCGTGAACGCTTAGCGAGGATGTAATTATTATAATGAAGCAAAGAACTGTCGAAATTATTTTTTTCATATAAGGCTCCTTTTTTTATACAATTATAGCGCATAAAAATGGAAAAATCCACACAAACATCTTAACAAATTGCCGCAAACATAAAAATGCATATTGCAATGTGGCGAGTAATAATGTAGAATATATTATACTATAGGAAGAAGGATGATAGTGTAACTGGTTTCAGGAAGAAATACACTAAATTATGCGAAATTATGCGATAAAATGAGTTTTTTGCAGTTTGCCTTTGCACGTTAGAAGCAGGTGAAAGGTATGCATATGTCAGACAAATAATGCCGGATTTATTTCTTTATTTGTAATTGCATATTCGATATTGACATTTAATTGGGGGGGGGGTTATGATATTGTATAGAATTTTACATGCGGACAAAATGGTTCACTACATTAATCATAACACCATGAAAAAGTAAAATCGATTGTAAAGTTATAAAACGCTATGTAAGCGGTTTTATAATAAGGAAGGAGTTATTTTAAGAAACATGAAGAGAACAAACAGGATGATTTCCATCCTCTTGGCGGCGATGATGCTGCTCTCCATGCTCACGGGCTTTACGCTCACGGTGGGCGCGGCGGGCGCTAATTTGATTTCCAATCCGTCATTTGAGGATGGAGAGCAGTCAGGCTCGTGGGCGGCGCCCGAGGGCTCGATGGAGTACGACGAGAGCTTTGCGCACGAGGGCAACGCGTCCATGAAGATGGTTACGGGCACGGCCTTTGCGCAGACGACCTACTTAAACGTCGTCCCGCATACGGACTACCGCATTTCCGGTTGGATGTATGTCGAAAAGGAAGAGGACTTAGGCAAGATGTTCATCGACCTTTGGGATTGCAGAGGCGAAGTCGAGCTGTACGCGAAAAAAGCGGGCGAATGGCAGTATGTCAGCGGAATCTGGAACAGCTACACTGCAAACTCTGTCAGGCTGCGCTGCGTAGGCCTTGAGGGCGCGGTGGGCGCTGCGTGGTTTGATGACCTCGCCATCGAGCAGCTTGACGACGCGACCGAGCTTGAAAACGGCAGCTTTGAGGAGGACACCGAGTTCTGGACCTCTCAGCAGCAGAGCCTCATCGGCGTGACCTCCAACAAGGCGCACACGGGCGAGAAGTCCATGGAGCTCATGGGCAGAGGCGGCCTTTTGGCTATTGCATCCAGCAGGAAGATCGCGGTCGAGCCCAATTCCTACTACGAGTATTCCGGATACATCTATAAGGAAACTGCAAACGGCTCAGCATATCTGGATATGGATGACATCGCGGGCGAGGTCCAGGCGGGCGCGACTAAGACGGGCGAATGGGAAAAGGTCTCCGGAAAGTGGTTCAGCGCGGAGAATACGTTCGTCGTTTTGAGAATGGTCTGCGAGAGCACCTTTGACGGCGGCGTATGGTTCGACGACATCGAATTCAAAAAGATTGACGAGGCGTTCAGCGTGGACGGCAGCTTTGAGACGAGCACGGGCTGGTCAATGGGCATACCCGCATCCACGTTCATCGACGGCGTAAGACCGCACGAGGGCAGCAAGTCTCTGCATTGCTCCGCTGCGGGTACTCAGATAGCTATAGCGAACTCCATCGCTATTCCCGTCGAACAGAACACGGACTACATCTACTCTGCATACATCTACAGAGAAGACGACAGCACATGGGCATATATCGACTTTAACGACGCAGCATATGAGCTTCAGGTAAGAGGCAGCAAGGTCGGCGAGTGGGAGAAGGTCACGGGCATCTGGAACAGCGGCTCGAACGAATCCATTTCGCTGCGCACGGTAGTTGAGGGAAATCACACCACCGGCACGGCGATAGCGGGCGATGTATTCTTTGACGACATCACCTTTGAAAAGGCTGACCCGCAGACGACCGGACTCGTAAACGGCTCCTTTGAGCTGATGGGCGAGGACGGCGCGGCAAACGCATACGGCTGGACGGGAATGAGCTCCCCTGCGGACGCGATGGTTGTCGACAACACCAGAGCATTTGACGGTGAATATGCTTTCCACAGCAGAGTTAGAGAGACGGGCCTCGGCATCGCGTACTCCAAGCTGTTCAGCGTCAAGCCCAACACGGACTACATGGTATCCTGCAGAATTTATCGCGACGATACCTCCGGCTGGACTTATGTCGACATGTGCGACGCTCCGGGCGAGGTCGAATTAAAGGCGACGAAGTCCGGCGAATGGGAGCTTATCTCCAAGCTCTGGAACAGCGGCGACAACACATCTATAATGATGCGCGTTGTAAACGAGAAGAACTGGGAAAATGTTTCCGAAGATTACACGGGAGTAACGGGCGATTCATGGATAGACGACATCACTCTCACCGAGGTGAGCTATGACGCATATGACGAGACCAGCCCCGTTCTTTCTAAGAATGCGGAGAAGTTCACGCTTTCGAGCAAGGACACCGCTATGGAGTTCGCCCTCGACGGCAACAAGCTCTATGCGACCTCTTTAAAGAACATCGCGGACGGTACTCAGTGGCTTTCCGGCGCGGCTGAGATCCCGCTTGTAAGTGTTATAGACGATAATGACGTCGAGTGGATATTTGACTCCAAGACCATTGAGGCTAAAAAGCTCACCTTCAACTTCAAGAGCACGGACGGTGCGTTTGAATATAAGGTAGAGATGGAAGCGCCCGCAGGCGAGGGCCCTGTATATTATGTAGGCTACCTTACCAACAAGAGCGGCAAGATAATAAACATAAGAGACAACAACGTGTACTCTGCGGACATGATATTAAACGTTCCCCAGAACACGACGCTCTATCGCTTCAACCGTTCGAGAATGAACAACGGCATGGACGCGGACTTCTATAAGGGCGTGCTCACGACGGACATCAACACCGATCTGTTCTTGAGAAGCACGGTCGAGGATAACTGGCGCACAAACAACGGCACGCTGCCGCTGCATATGCTTTCAAACGGAAATTTCGGCATGTACTATGCATATAACTGGGGCTATGGCAAGATTATCTCCAGAACGCAGAAGGACGCGACCAAGCTGCGCACGATGGTGGTATTAAACGAGACCGCGGCGGAAACTCCCCGTGAGGACGGCGAGGTCTATGAGGTTCCCGGGATGTACTTCGGTACATATAACGGCAGCCTAGATAACGGCTCCAACCTGTTCAAGCGTTGGTTCTATGACAACAAGATGACAGCGACTCTGCGCGAGAACGCAAACGAGCCTCTCGTAGAGCTGCACACACCTGCGAACTCCGAGGAGGAGTGGGCTGAGGTGCTCGAGAAGGATTATGCATCTTGGGGCGTTCAGCTCATTAAGCAGGACTACTGGTGGACGGTAGACACGCTGCCCAGCTCGCCCAACTCCGGCTTTGACGCATATAAGGAGCAGCAGTGGGAGCCCGATCCGGGCAGATGGCCCAACGGAATGACGCTTGGCAAGATGGTCCACGACAAGGGAATGCAGCTTTCCCTCTACATGTGCGATACCTACAAGGGTGTTGACATCGGCACGAAGGAAGGCAGACAGATACAGATAGACGCTTTAAGCGAGAGGATCGAAAACTGGGGCGTGGATTACTGGAGAAGCGACTTCGAGTGCGTCAACCCCGACGATTACGACAGCTTTGAGGGCTTAAACTACGTCTTAGATACGCTCATCGCGAAGTATCCGCAGTTCAGATATGAAAACTGTTCTGCAGGCGGTGCGCACAAGAACTTAAAATCCTATGAGAGACTGACCGTTCAGACATTTGAGGACACGGGCAACGCGCTCAACCACAGAATGTCCTTCTACGCGAACACGTATATGACCAACCCGATACAGCTCAAGTTCGACGTAGCTGTCGATTGGGGCGGCAATTCCGTAACGAGAGATGAAGAGTGGGCGAAGTATAACTTCCGCTCGGGCATGATGGGCGCGATAATGATCTGCGGCTCGACATCCCCCTTCAACGAAGTCGAAGAAGAAGTCGCTAAGCAGACCTATAAGCTCTATAACGAAAAACAGCGCGAGATATTAAGACGCGGCGACGTATACCACGTTCTCGACATGCCCGACGGCGTACACTGGGACGGCATGGAGTTCTATAACTCCGAGATCGGCAAGGGCTCGCTCATAGTATTCAGACCCTCTCATGCAGATGACGAGGAAAAGACTATAAAGCTGGATGGCCTTGACGCAAAGGCGACCTACCTCGTAGAGTTTGAGGACAGAGATTACTTAAACACTATGATGACGGGCAAGCAGCTCATGGAAGAGGGCGTGACCATTCTCGACATGGATCAGAAGTATGATTCTGAGATAGTTTGGTTCACCAAGCAGACCGTTCCCGCTGCATCCGTTGAGATCGCTCCTGAGAAGTTCGAGATCGGTGAGACCAAGCAGCTCAAGGCGACTGTTCTTCCCGCAGAGGCGGAGCAGGATGTAACCTGGAAGGTCTACTCCTTAACGGGTGAAGGCACGATCACCGAGGACGGCGTATTCACGGCGACCAAGGCGGGCGTAGTAGTACTTCAGGCGACGGTCAAGTCCGACAGCAGCATATACGCATATCTGCCCATCGAGATAACCAAGCCCGCGCCGATATCCATCAGCAAGTTAAAGGTCAAGCTGGCTGCGACGCTTTATACCTATGACGGTAAGGTCAAGAAACCGGCTGTTACAGTGACGGACGCAAAGGGTAAGAAGATCGCTTCTTCAAATTACACTGTTAAGTATGCTTCCGGCAGAAAGCTCCCGGGAACGTACACCGTAAAGGTCACGATGAAGGGCAGCTACACCGGCTCCAAGACATTGACCTTTGCTATCCGCGGCAAGCAGATGGCAGTCTCCAAGCTGACCGCGCTCTCCAAGGGCTTCAAGGCGACGTGGAAAAGGCAGAGCTATGTGACCGGTTATCAGGTACAGTATTCGACAAGCTCTAAGTTTATGGCAAAGACGACTAAGACTGCGACGATAAGCAAGAACACGACAGTCTCCAAGACTGTGACCAAGCTCAAGGCGAAGACGAAGTACTACGTAAGAGTCAGGAGCTATAAGACCACCAAGATAAGCGGCAAGAGCTATAACGTCTACTCCGCATGGTCAAAGGCGAAAGCAGTAACAACGAAAAAATAAGCTAAAATAGATTTGTTATCTCCCTTTTTGCAGGGGGGATAACAAACTTAAAACAACAGACTGCCGAAAGCGGGATTATAGTCTTTCGGCGGTCAAAAATTCTTTCAACGGCATCTTAAGAGATGCGTAAAAATGTAAAAAACTTCCGTATATAATATAATAGGAAGAAAAATAAACAATGGAGGAATAAAAATGAAAGGGAGAAGACCTTCAAGAGCATTGGGCATGCGTATAGTTTCGTTCATACTCTGCCTTATGCTTACACTTGGCTGTCTGGGCCTGACCTCTGCGTTTGCGGAAACACTCACTCCTGCGACGGGTTTTGAGATAACCACCGCGCAGAAGTACGCAGGAACGGCGTCTCTGGCGCATGACGGCGACGAGAGCAAACAGGTCATATCGACAGTAAACGTCAGCGCGGGCAGCTATGTCTATTCCGCATATATCAAAGCGGAGAGCGGCGCATCCGCAACGCTTGAGGCGAACGATCAGACGACCGCAGCCACGGCAGACGGCAACTGGAACAAGGTGATGGGCCTCGTTACGCTGGATGCGGCGGGTGCTGTAGAAGTATCTGTGACGGCGGCGGGCAAGGTCTATATCGACGAGGTGGCGTTGACCCCCGTCAACATCAGCTACAACGACTTAGTTTTAAACGGCGATTTCGAAGAAGATCAGCTTGGCTGGGCATACGGCGCTTTCTGCTTCTTTGAGCTCGAAAATCCCTACGGCGGAACGGGCAATTCCCTCGGCTGCCCGGGCGGCGGAACGTATGTTTCCACGCAGACGGTAACGGTCGAGCCGAACACGTGGTATATGTATTATACCGACGCGAAGAGAGACACTGCGGGCTCGTGGACGTACATCGACCTTGACCCCACGTGGCATAATCTTGATTCCAGCGTAAGACTCGCAAAGGTAGGCGAGTGGGAGCACTTAGTGGGCTTCTGGAACTCCGGAGCAAACACCTCTGCGAACATAAGAATAGTAAGGGATACCTGCTATGACAATCCTGCGGCGCCCTATACGGACGACGGCAAGGCATATTTTGACAACGTCGGCATGTGCGCGGTAGAGCTGGGCGACAACCTCTTAGGCTCTGTATCCGACCTTTCCGGCTGGACGAAGGACGGTGGCTTTGAGACGCTCGAGAAGGGCAAGCTCACGGCGATGTCCTTAAAATCCACCTACACGACTAAAGATCAGGGAACGGCGAAGTCCTATGCGAACGGCGGCGAGTACATCGAAGTCGAGCCGTACACGGACTACATCGTCTCCGGCTGGCAGTACAGCTACGGCGCTGCGCTGACCAATCTTCCCACGTTAAACGTCGAGGGTGCGGACGGCACTGCTCTCATGACGGTTTCTTCAAAGACGTATAATCACGATTCCTTTGAAGCATCGAATAACTTCAACTACTGGTCGCACATGTCCAGAATTTGGAACTCCGGCGCGAACACCAAGGTAAAGGTATTCGTAGCGGCTGAGCCGCAGGCGGATTCTGTAAACAGCGTGCTCTTCGGCGACATCTCCATGCAGAAGGTCACCAAGGCGAGCGGCGCTATAAACTATATCGAAAACGGCGGCTTTGAAGAAAATGCTCCCGTTCAGTATGCGCAGGTCGACGGCGCGGCTATATCCGACAGCGGCGCATGGAAGGTAGGCGTTAAATTCAGCGAGCCTGTAGACATAAAGTCCAACACGATATTCAGCGTTGCGGGTCAGTCCGAGGTCACTAAGATGACGGCGACAAACCCCGTGACCGGCGATGATAAGGCGACTTATTCCGACACATGGGACATCTATTTCAGGATGCCTACGGGCGTATATGAGATCCCCGCGGGTGCGGAGTTCACGATAAAGGGAAGCAACGCCTCACAGATTATCCCCAAGGGCTCTATCAAGACGATTTCAGGAAACTTAGTAAAAGCGGTTGATTTAATCGGAAATACCTATGGCATAAAGCTCGAGCTTATGGATGAAACGCCCGCGATAGCAGTCGGCGAGGATCTTTCCGCGAAGATAGTAGACGGAAAGAGCTATAACTTCATGAACTGTGACACAGGCAGATTCATAAGCTACTCCAAGCGCGTCGATGAGTTCGTCGCGGTCAAGTTAGAGGGCGAGAACAGATATGCATTAAAGGATGCATCATCCGGCAAATACCTCGACCTTTCCGGAAATGTTGCAAAGCTCGTCGCGGAACCCTATGCTATGAGAATAGTCGCGGGCTCTAACGGCAGATATTATATCGCAAACGACGACCTCACAAAGTCCCTCATCGACACGGACGGAGGCAAGACGGCCTACGCGGCGCTCGCATGGACGGGCGGCACGGGCGTCATCGAGAACAACTGGTATATCACGGAAAGCGGCATGACCCGCCCGATGAAGATAATGCTCTTAGGCGACTCCATCACGGACGGCGACAGCGTCATGAACGGCGTTACGTATACCGGCAACAACAGAACGGGCTACAGGACGATACTCTCCGGCAAGCTCAACGAAGCGGGCGACAGATACGTATTCGTCGGCTCGAAGAAGTACATGCAGACATATGAGGGCGACCTCACTCTGCACAGACACGAAGGTCACTCCGGCTGGCTCGCATGGGACGACATCCACAACCCCAATCATCCCGGCCTAAACGACTACATCGACGACTGGATGGTCAAGTATAATCCGGACACGGTTTGCGTACAGATCGGCACGAACGACTGCGGTATAAGATCGGGCAACGCGGATTATAAATACTATGTCAAAGAACAGATCATACCCAACTGGAAGAGATTCATCCAGCAGGTTTGGGGCTGCATGAACAAGACCAAGGGCACGCTCGTGATATCCAACCTCACGCCCATACATCCCAAGATGGGTTCCGTATACTTCAAGAGCTACATTGAATACTTCAATGAGCTGATGCCCGAGGCTGTAGATGAGCTGAAGGGTATTGGCCTCAACATTGTAGATGCATACAACTATGAAGCGTTAAACGGCCTTGAAGGCGGATATCTCACCGGAATTTCCGAGGACTTAATCCATCCCAATACCAAGGGTTATGCCGCGATGGCGGACAGCTACTATGCGGCGCTTCGCGGACATTGGTCCAAGATCGGCTATCCCACGGCAGTAACCTCCGTTGAAATAGCGGGTGAAGACACGATCGGTCTCACGAAGACGGGCAAGTTCACTGCACAGTCTGCTCCGGCAGATGCGACTCCTGTTGAATATACGTGGAGCGTCGTGAACGGCACGGGCGAGGCGACCATCGACAAAGACGGCGTACTTACTCCCGTTGCGGCGGGCACAGTAACGGTAAAGGTAACTGCGGCGTTTAACGGAACTACGGCAACAGCTGAAAAGGAAATCACCATTATTGATGACAGACCTGTTCCCGTTTCTGCTATCGAAATTGCAGACGTGAACATCACAGTTGGCGAGACCAAGCAGCTCACGGTCAAGGTTCTTCCCGAGACGGCTGCTCAGACGGCGAAGTGGGAAGTCTATGCGCTGACGGGTGACGCGACCATCACCGAGGGCGGCATCCTGACGGCGACAAAGGCAGGCGTTGTAGTAGTAAGAGCGGCGGCTACGGAGGACGAAAGCGTTTACGCATACAAGGCGATCGAGATCACAAAGCCGATTTCGATAAGCACGTTAAAGGTCAAGTTAGCGGCGACACTCTACACCTATGACGGCAAGGTCAAGAAGCCCGCTGTCACGGTGACGGACGCTAATGGCAAGAAGATTGCTTCTTCCAACTATACGGTAACCTACGCATCCGGCAGAAAGCTCCCCGGCACGTACACCGTAAAGGTCACGATGAAGGGCAGCTACACCGGCACAAAGACGCTCACGTTCGCTATCCGCGGAAAGCAGATGACGGTATCCAAGCTGACGGCGCTCTCCAAGGGCTTCAAGGCGACATGGGCTAAGCAGAGCTACGTGACGGGCTATCAGGTACAGTACTCGACGTCCTCCAAGTTTACGGCTTCGACGACTAAGACTGCGACGATAAGCAAGTATACGATTACCTCTAAGACGGTAACCAAGCTCAAGGCAAAGACCAAGTACTATGTAAGAGTCAGAAGCTACAAGACCACTAAGATAAGCGGAAAGAACTATAATGTTTACTCCGCATGGTCTAAGGCGAAGACAGTTACTACCAAGAAATAATTAAAAGTCTAAACGACTATATGAAAACTCCCTCTCCGATATGGAGAGGGAGTTTTTCGATAAGAAGTGTTGTTGAAAGGATGGTAGGGGAATATGTATGACTTTCTCTCCGGCGTCGCAGCAAGCGCCATAGTCATGCAGCCGCGTAAACGCGACTGCAAAGACTAATAGCGTTGCTGTTCCTTACATCCCAAAAAGGCACGTCGATTGCTTGAAAGCACCACCTTGCCGCCCCTTTCCATCGTTTCAGCTCAATCGACGTACTAAAAGTACGCCTCATTCGCTTCACTCGAAAAGTGACGACAAATCGGCACTTTCAAACAACCGAAAACTCGGTTCGCCTGCTTAAGTTGTAAACTCCTTCGCGACGGCTCACTGTCGCTACCACTTTTTCGGGAGCGCGATTGTCGAATCCAATTTTTAGAAATCAAACGAACAATCTATAAAGCTTAAGCGAGCTTGCCGACGAGGCGCGGCGCAGCTTTCAATAGCGAAACGGCGGAGCCGTTTCGCTATTGAAAGTGGCCCGCCCGAGCCCCCGCCCCGTTCGGGGCGGGGGCTCGGGCGGGCTTAGTTTTTGCTCCCGAAGGGCGCAAAAACCTGCGCCGCGCGCACATATAATGGAGCTTTGCGTCAGCAAAGCAACCTTTGAATTCACTTTACGAGTGGATTTGCTCTTTTAAAGTAAGATGAGAGGGTGAGGCGGGAAGCACATCGCGGAAAAAGAAAACGGCGTGTCGCAGTGGTGCTAAACTGAAAGTAATGTGGCGGCGGATAGTTTTACTAAACTTTTTTATGCAGTTAAGTGGTATGCAAGGAATTTTTAATTGTAAAAAGTACTATAGCAGCGCGGAAAATCTGCGTTTTAACCGACTGAGGGGGATTTGACGAAAAATGTAGAAAACCTATTGACAAATCGAACGTTTTTTGATTTAATATAATACGTTGTGTGTTTAGTTTTGCTAAACTTGCAGTTTAAAATGAATTGAGAAAGAAGAGATAAAATGCGAATAGGCGAAAAAATAAAGCGAATGAGGCTTAAATGCGGCTTGACGCAGGAGGAACTCGCCGACAGGGCGGAGCTTTCCAAGGGATTTATCTCACAATTGGAGAGGGACCTCGCGTCTCCTTCCATTGCGACGCTGTCGGACGTCCTTGAATGTCTCGGCTCGAATTTAAGCGAGTTTTTCAGTGAAAAGGACGTGGAAAAGGTCACTTTTTCAAGCGAGGACATGTTTGAAAAGGTGGAGGATACGCAGAGCGTGCTGTGGCTTGTACCCAGTGCGCAGAAAAACGAGCTTGAGCCGATACTTCTGACGCTAAAGCCGGGCGCGGCGACATACGTCGACGACCCGCACCACGGAGAGGAATTCGGATATGTCCTTTCGGGAAGCGGATTGCTCGTATTAGGCAGCAGGCGGGAAAAGATAAAAAAGGGCAGCTCGTTCTACTTTGAACCGACGATGCCGCATCACATTGAGAACACCGGCAGGACGGAGCTCAAGCTCATATGGGTCTCCACGCCGCCCAGCTTTTAAACTTGTTCACGGAGGAAAATGAAAGTGTCAGTTAAACCTGAAGATCAGCTTATTCTGTTTAGAAACGTATGTAAGGAGTTCGACGGAGCGGAGGTCCTTACTAATATCAACCTGTACATCAGAAAGAACGAGTTTTTGACGCTGCTCGGCCCCTCGGGATGCGGAAAGACGACCATGCTGCGCATGATGGGCGGCTTTGAGACGCCCACCTCGGGAGACATCCTCTTTGAGGGAAAGTCCATGCTGGATACCCCGCCGTATAAGCGCAGATTAAACACGGTTTTTCAGAGATATGCGCTTTTCCCGCATCTGGACGTATTCGATAACATCGCGTTTGGATTAAAGATAAAAAAGCTGCCTAAAAAGGATATCGAAAAAAAGGTAAAGGACATGCTCGCGCTCGTCGGGCTTTCCGGATATGAGAACAGGAGCATCGATAAGCTGTCCGGCGGACAGATGCAGAGAGTCGCGATAGCACGCGCGCTCGTAAACGAGCCGGAGGTGCTTTTATTAGACGAGCCCTTAGGCGCGCTCGATTTAAAGTTCCGCAAGGAGATGCAGCTCGAGTTGAAGAGGATGCAGAAATCCCTCGGAATAACGTTCATATACGTCACGCACGATCAGGAAGAGGCGCTCACGATGTCCGATACGATCGTCGTGATGAACGACGGCATAATCCAGCAGATAGGCACGCCCGAGATGATATATAACGAGCCTAAAAATACGTTTGTAGCAAACTTCATCGGCGAGAGCAACATAATCGACGGCACTATGAAGCGCGATTATCTCGTGAACTTCTGTGGCAGAGATTTTGAATGTGTGGACCGCGGCTTTGACGACGATGAAAAGGTCACTGTCGTGCTGCGTCCGGAGGATATCGACATCATCCCCGTGACAGAGGGTGAGATAACGGGTGAGGTCGTCTCCGTCGTGTTCATGGGCGTGCATTACGACATACGCATGAAGGACGCTGAGGGCAACAACTGGCGCATCCATACGACGGATTATGCGCCCGTGGGCAGCACGATCTCCATAAAATTCGGCCCGGACGACATACACGTCATGCATCGTTCGATGTACGACTTCGCATGAGAAAGAGGGGGAGTAAGCGTTGAAGAAGAAGTTCTTTGCGCTGCCGTATATTGCATGGATGATAATATTTACGGTAGTGCCTCTCATACTCGTTTTCATATACGCCTTTGTCGACATGACGGACATGGGAAATATCGTTTTCACGTTCGATTTCATAAAGACGGCGTTTTCGGGCGACAACATTGTCGTGCTGCTGCGTTCGCTTGAATACGCGCTCATCACGACCATAATTTGTCTGCTGATATCATACCCCGCGGCGATGTTCTTATCGCAGTTAAAGTCCAACATCGGCGCGATAGTCTGCCTTTTGTTCATACTGCCTATGTGGATGAACTTCCTTTTGAGGACGTATGCGTGGCGCGCGCTTTTGGATAACAACGGGCTTATAAACAACTTTTTATCCCTTTTGGGAATACCCAAGCAACAGCTCATGTACACCGAGGGCGCGGTGATATTCGGTCTGGTATATGACTTTTTACCCTTCATGCTGCTCCCGCTGTATACGGCGTTTCAAAAGCTGAATTACAGCTATGTCGAGGCGGCGGAGGACTTGGGCGCGTCCCGCGCGCAGGTCTTGAGAAGGGTCATACTCCCGCTCACGCGGCCCGCGATGATAACGGGAATAACCATGGTGTTCATGCCTGCGGTATCGACGTTCGTAATATCCGAGCTGTTGGGCGGCGGAAAGTACATGATGTACGGCGAGCTGATTCAAAACGAATTCTTGACGATGAACCGCTGGAACGTCGGCTCGGCGCTTGCGGTGGTGATGATGATACTGCTCGTCATAAGCATGGCGATAACGAGAAAGTACGATAAGGACGGTGTGAGCTTATGCTGAAGTTAAAGAGCTTTTTCAAGAGGTTTTACCTTGCGCTGATCCTCATATTCCTATACCTGCCCATAGTCACGCTCATGGTTTTCTCCTTTAACTCGGGCGATTCCATGGCGAAATGGGAGGGCTTTTCGCTCAAGTGGTACGCGGAGATGTTCTCAAACACTACGCTCATGGAGGCGCTTTGGGTCACGATAAGCGTTGCGGTGCTGTCGTCGCTCATAGCCGTTATAATAGGCACGCTCGCCGCGATAGGCATAAACGACTATAAAAAGTCGACAAAGACCATCGTGACAAACATCACATATGTCCCCATGATGAACGCGGACATTGTGACGGGCGTATCTATGCTGCTGCTGTTCATATTTTTACGCATACCGCGCGGATACGCGACGCTGCTCATATCGCACGTGGCGTTCAACGTGCCGTATGTGATATTCTCGGTGCTGCCCAAGCTGCGCACATTAAACCCGAATCTCTATGAAGCGGCGCTGGATATGGGCGCGACGCCCTTTTATGCGCTGAGAAAGGTGCTCATACCCGAGCTCATGCCCGGCATAGTTTCGGGCGCGATAATGGCCTTTACGATGAGCTTTGACGACTTCGTCATCTCGTTCTTCTCCACGCAAGGGTACGTCAATAACCTTTCGACGTACATCTACTCCATGGCGAAGGTGGGCATTAGGCCGGTCATAAACGCGCTGTGCACCGTAATGTTTGTGTTCATAATAACCCTGCTCATAATAATGAACGTCAGGGCTAACAGATTTGCAAAGAATAATAAAACCGGAGGAACAAAATGAAGAGAATCGTAGCTATCGTCCTTGCGGCGCTGCTCATTGCGGGCACGGCATTAACGCTGACCGCCTGCGGAGGCGCCAAGCCCACCATCACGCTTTTAAACTGGGGAGAGTATTTAGACCCGGAGGTGCTTGCGGACTTCAACAAGAATTGTGAGGATTTCCAGGTAGTGGAAAAGAAGGTCACCTCAAACGAGGAGATGTACGCAATACTTTCGACGGAAGGACATGGCTATGACATGTGCGTTCCCTCCGAATACATGGTCGAGAACATGATGGCGGATGATCTGCTTGAAAAGATAGATGTGAATAACATCGAGAACTTCAAATACGTTGAAAACGTGGCGAAAGGACGCACCTTTGACCCCAATTCCGAATATTCCATTCCCTATATGTACGGCACGCTGGGAATTATCTATAACAAGACGCTCGTGAGCGACCCCGTTGACAGCTGGGACATCCTGTGGAACGAGAAGTATTCGGGAAATATAATGATGTACGACTCCGTCAGGGATTCCATGGCAGTGGCGCTTTTAAAGCTGGGCTATGACATAAACACCAAGGATGAAAAGCAGATCGAGGAGGCGAGGGACCTGCTCATAAAGCAAAAGCCGCTCGTGCTCGCATATCTCACGGACGAGATAAAGAGCTCCATGATATCCGGCTCGGTCGCGCTTGCGGTGGATTACTCCGGCGCGGCGGTGGACGCGATATCCAAGAATTCCGATCTCGCGTATGTCGTACCCAAGGAGGGCAGCAACATCTGGGTTGATAACATCGTTGTTGTAAAGGGCACGAAGTATAAGGAATACTGCGAGAGGTTCATAAGCTATCTCTGCGACCCCGAGGTCTCCGCGAAGAACTCCGAGTACATCGGATATACCACGCCCGTCGACGACGCGATACCCTATGTCGACACGGAGCTTTCCTCCATCCCCGGATACGTCATAACCGAGGAGGAGAGGAGCAGATGCAAGTACTATGAATACCTGGGAGATGCGCTCGACCTCTACTATAACGCATGGACAAAGGTCAATACAACTAACTAAATAAGATGATATGAACAGTCATGACGATTTTCCATGGCTGTTTTTTCTTATGGGGCAACTGCGAGTTGCTTGTCCGCGTGGGAAATATGTGGTAAAGTCTTTTTAGGAGGTAAAGGATATGGAGACAAAGGACGTTTTATGCGGATTAAGGGAAAAAAGAGGGCTTTCACAGGCCGAGCTTGCCGAAAAGGTGTTTGTCACGAGGCAGGCGGTGTCCCGCTGGGAGACGGGGGAGACGACGCCTAACGTAGAGACGTTAAAGCTGCTTTCAAAATTATTTGACGTATCAATAAATACGCTGCTGGGCTCACCGAGACAGCTGATATGCCAATGCTGCGGGATGCCGCTTGAGGATGCGCTTTTAAGCAGGGAGCCTGACGGGTCTTTTAATGAGGAATACTGCAAATGGTGCTATACGGACGGCGAGTTTACGTACACGAGTAAGGAACAGCTCATAGACTTCTGCGTTGAGCATATGTCGAGCGAGAGCTGGCCAAAGGAGCAGGTGCGCGCGCATATGGAGGAAATCGTGCCTAATTTAAAACACTGGAAGAAATAATTGAAGACAGCCCAAAATGCGCGGGCTGTTTTTCCATTTGTAAAAAAAGTTTTAAGTATTGCCCGGATGGGCGTTTGGCTATGGAAATGAGCGCGGTAAAATGCTATAATAATATAATCGACTGAAAGGAAAAATCGACAAATGTCTTTTTGGAATAATAAACCGCTTTTAATAACAGTAGCAATAATACTCGTGCTCGTGATACTCGTCTTTGCGACGTCCGGCCATGCGACGGAAAATGGAATGGACAGCCTTGCGGGAAAGGGCATCGCCGTCATTCAGGACGGATTATACGGCGCGACGGACAACGTCGGGCAGTTTTTCGGCAGGCTTTTCGCGGCGACGGACATTGACAAGGAAAACCTCGCGCTCAAGGAGGAGCTGGCGAAGCTCAAATCTCAATTAGAGACGTATAACGAGATGGAGCAGGAAAATAAGCGGCTGAGGGAGCTTTTGAAGGTTCAGGACGTTATAGGCGACTATTCGTATATAACCGCGCGCGTGATAGCCGTCACTCCGGGAAATTGGATGGACGAGCTTGTGATAAACGTCGGCGCGGAGGACGGCATAGAAAAGAACATGATAGTCATGACGCAGGACGGCATATTGGGCAAGGTCACCGCAGTGGGAGACACGTATTGCCGCATAATAACGCTTTTAAACTCGTCGGGCGGAATAGCCTGCCTCGTTGAGCGCTCACGCGATACGGGCGTGGTCAAGGTCTCAAAGGACGAAAACGGCGACCCGCAGCTCATAATAGACTACATGGGAGACGATGCGGACGTCGTGCCGGGAGACGTGATAGTGACCTCCGGCATGGGCGGGGTATACCCCAAGGGGCTCACAATAGGCACGGTCGCGCAGGTCAGCGCGGCAAAGGACGGCAGCGGAAGGACGATAACCGTTTCAAGCGGTGTGGACTTTGACCACGTCGAGGAGGTAGTCGTGATAACACAGCTTTTTGACGAGGTGACTCAGTAAATGAAGTACGCTGTATACATCATTTCGGCAATTTTAGGCGGCATATTGACGGCGGGGGTATTCCCGCAGGCGAGCCTTTGGGGGATAGAGCCGGATCTTCTGCTCGTGTTTGCGGTATGCTGTATTATGATATCGCACTCGCCTGCACCCGTGATATTCACAGGGATAACCGCGTTTTTTATAGACATGTTTTATATGGGCAGCGTGGGGATATATACGATCCCGTATATAGTCGTGCTGCTGGCGGTAATGTGGATATGGCAGGGCAGAGCCGCGGACAGGCTGATAGCCCCCGTGGTCACATGCGCCATTGCGTGGATAATAAAGGATTGTTTAAGCGCATTGATGGTGTTTTTATCCGGAAATACGTTTGATTTCTTTAAGCTGTTTGTGACGGGGACATTGCCCGAGGCAATAATAAACTGTCTTTTGACATTGGGATTTTATCAGCTCTATCTGCTCCTGCTGGGCGATCGGTTTGCGCCCGCGGGGTTGGACGAAGGGCCGGGGGAGAGCATACGCTTTAAGCATAGGCAAAAAAAGGCGCTGCGGAGGAACAGATAACACATGTTTGAAAAATTTAAATCGAGATACTATGCTATGGTGATAGCGATAATAACGCTGTTCGTCGTGCTCATAGGCTATTTCTACTACTTCATGAACAATGCGCAGGCGTCTCAGGCGGAGGCGGACGACTCCGCAAGCACGACGCAGGAGGAACAGAACATAGGCAAGATCGCCAAAAAGGGCAGCAGGGGCAGCATATTAGACATAAACGGGACGGTGCTCGCATATAACGAGCTGAGCTATGACCTTCAGTTTACATACGACGTTTCCGCGTCTGCATCCAGCGATAAGGCGAATTACACTACGATTTTCGATGAGACGATAGGCATAATCGAATCGGGCGGCGCGAGCCTCAAGACGTCGTTTTTCATAACGAAGGACGACAAGGGCGAGTTTGCCTATGACACCGAGGGACTTTCCGAGGAAAACGCACAGACGAGGGTGGACAACTGGCTCAAGAACATGGGAATTGAGACGAGCAAGGACGAGGAGATCACGCCGGAGGAGGTATACTATCAGCTGCGCGCGCGTTACAGAATACCCGAGGACATGAAATATGAGGACGCCGCGAAGATACTTTCGATATGGCAGGAGGTCCAGCTCGGGATGTATCAGTCGTTTGTCCCGATAACTATTGCGGAAAACATCGACTACGATACGGTCGTGAAGATAGAGACGCTTGCGGATGAGCTTAAAGGAATGGAGATAACCGAATCCAGCTCGAGAGTTTATCCCTATGGCGAGACGGCCTGCCACATAATCGGCTATGAGGGCAGGATCACGGAGAGCGACGACGTGGATTCCCTAAAGGAGAGCGGGTATAACATCGACAACGACCACGTGGGCAAGGTGGGCGTCGAGGCGACTATGGAGAAATACTTGACGGGCAGCTCGACCGATAAAAAGGGCATAACGGAGGTATTACTGGACAGCTCAAACAAGATATTGGAGGAGCTTTCAAGCACCGAGCCCAAGGGCGGGGACAACGTCACGCTGACCATCGACCTCAAGATGCAGCAGGTTTTGGAGCAGGCGCTTGAGAAAAATATAAAGAGCGTAAACGAAAAACAGCACAATATATATAATGAAAATAAGGAGAAATACGACAAGCTGGCGTCCTCGAGAAAGGACGGAAAGATAAACTACTGTGAATCGGGCGCGGCGATAGTCATGGAGGTCAAGACGGGAAGGGTACTCGCCCTCGCGAGCTATCCGGGATATGACCTCAACCTGTTCGTGGGCGGCATCGAGGAAAAGGAGTTTGAAAAGCTGAAGGACGCGGACGGCTCGCCTCTTTTCAACAACGCGGTCTCATCGGCATCCATCCCCGGCTCGATATACAAGCTGGTCACGGCTATAGCGGGCCTTGAGGAGGGCGCGATAACCCTCTATGAGAGGATAGACGACCAGGGCGCATATACAAAATACGTTCAGGACGGAAGCCGAGCGCCGGGCTGCTCGATATCCGTACTGTCCCGCCACGCAAACCAGACGATAGTAGAGGCGATAAAGAACAGCTGCAACTACTACTTCTACACCGTTGCGGACAGGCTGGGCATCGATAAGATAAACGAATGGGCAGACAAATTCGGCGTGACGGAAAAGACGGGCATTGAGCTGACGGGCGAGGTCGCTGGAAGAGTCGGCTCGCAAAAGACGCTCTATGATAACGAAAAGGACATCGATCATCAGATAGGCTATCTGCCCAGATTGGTCTATAATCAGATAAAGAGTTATTTAAAACAGTGCGGTAAGGATAGAAATGTCGAATATTCGGACGAGGCGCTTTCTAAAGCTACCGAAGAGATAATAAAATTAGCCGGCTCGAACGAAAAAGAGGGCTTCAGCATGTACGGCGCGGAGATAAGAGACATTTTGGCGCGAAATCTGGACATAGCGACGTCCGCGAGCGGAAACTGGTCATCGCAGATAAACATAATGCTTACGCAGCTCATCTGGAACCCGACGGACACGGTCACGCAGGGAATAGGCGTTCAGCCGACACAGATCACGCCAATAGAGGTTGTGAGATACGTCGCGGCGATAGGAAACGGCGGAAAGGTGCTCACGCCGCACATCGTGGACAGCGTCACCGACAGCACGGGCGAGGTCGTATACGAGACAAAGGCGGATGTGGAAAGAGACCTGGGCATAGATCAGGCATATATAAACGCGGTCATAAAGGGAATGCACGAGGTCGTGGGATATAGCGACGGTACGGCATATGACAGCTTTAAGGACTTTGATTACATCGAGCAGATAGCCGGTAAGACGGGCACGGGAAAGACATCGGACATCGACATCGAGAACAACGGATGGTTCGTGTGCCTTGCGCCGTATGGTCAGGGCGAGCCGGAGATCGCGATAGTAGTGTTCTTAAACCACGGCTATTCGGGATCATCCTCAACACCCACGGCAAAGGAGTTTTTGCAATATTACTTTGACTCGCAAAAGCAGAGCAGCGACGAGACTCCCAAGCCCTCGGAGGGAAGCCTTGTAAGCTGATAAACTGAAAAATACATAATAAAAAGGCGTGTTTGCTCAAAAGCATTCGCGCCTTTTATTGTTAATAATTATGAGCTCATTCCCAGAAGCTGAATGAGGAAGAGATACGCAAGGCCGTAATACGTGACAACCGCGACGAGGTCATTTACCGTTGTGATGAGCGGGCCGGATGCGACGGCGGGGTCGACGCCTATCTTATCGAACAGCAGGGGGATAGACGTCCCCGTAAAGCCGGATATGAGCATGGACAATATGAGCGCCGCGCCCACGCAGGCAGATATCGCAAAGGAATCGGCGGCGGAGCGGCCTTGAGTGAGAAGTATGTAAAGACCGACGAATATGAACGTCAGCGCGCCTAGTATGAGTCCGTTAAAAAGGCTCACGCGCATTTCCTTGAAAATGAGCCGTGCGCGCTCTTTAAAAGAGAGCTTTTCATCGGCGATGCTGCGGATGGTGACGGCGAGGGACTGCGTACCCACGTTTCCCGACATGTCCAATATGAGGGATTGGAAGAATATGATGAGCGTGAGCTTGCTCATAACGCCCTCAAACAGGCCTGTGACCGACGAGACCACAAGACCCAGACCGAGCAGCACTACCAGCCACGGAAAGCGCTTTTTGACGCTCCTTTTTAACGATTCGTGGAGATCCTCTTCTTCTGATAAGCCGCCTAACTTTGCGTAGTCGTCGCCCATTTCGTCGTCAACGGCCTCGACGATGTCCTGAGAGGTGATTACGCCGATGAGTTTTTCATGCTCGTCTAATACGGGGATGGAATCCTCCGCGTAGTCCTTTAATTCCTCGATACAGTCGCTTATCGTCTCGTGCGCGTGGACGGTGGGGTAGGAGGTTATGACCAAATCCTCCAACGGTGTGCCCTCGCGCGCGATTATGAGGTCCTTTAAATCGAGCGCGCCGTAGAACGTTCCGTCAAAGTCGCTCACGTAAATGGTGGAGACGTTGTCGTTTTCCTCGGCTTGAGCGACCAAGGACTTCATCGCCTGCTTAACGGACAATGAGCGCTCTATTTCGATAAAATTGGTGGTCATGCGGCTGCCGATCTCATCCTCGCCGTAGGAGTTGATGAGGATGATGTCCTGCTTCGCCTCGTCGTCGATGAGGTTTATCAGGTTTTCCCTCTGGGCGGGAGTAGCGTCCTCTAAGACGTCGACGGCGTCGTCGGCATCCATGTCTTCAAGTATGTCCGCGGCCTTTTGGGGGCGCAGCTCGGAGAGGTATTCCGCAGCGTCGTCGGAATAGGAAAGAATTTCGGCGCTTTTCTCCGTGCCGAGGATAGAATAAAGCACTGCGCGCTCCGGTCTGGATAAAAACTCGAGAGCGTCGGCGATATCGTTTTCGTGATAGTCGTCCAAGCGCTGTGCTATGACTTCATTTGCCGCGCCGCTTCGTATGATGGAGAGCAGCTCCTCTATCACGGCGGCGTTTCTGCGGTCAGAAAGCATTATTTTTGACATATCAGCTTGTACCTCCTTTTATAAGCGATAAGGGATACAATGCGGCGAGCGGAGTTAAAGCGGAAGAGCAGCATTAACGAACGCCGCATCGCATTTTGATAAAGTACGTTTCGATCGGTCGTCACCCTTCAACTTTTTCACCTGCCTTTTTTAAATGATGTATAAATTATAATTAGTAGCTCAACCCCAAAAATTGAATGAGGAAGAGATACGCAAGACCGTAATACGTGACCACCGCGACGAGGTCGTTCACCGTTGTGATGAGCGGGCCGGACGCGACGGCGGGGTCGACGCCTATCTTATCGAACAGCAGGGGGATGGACGTCCCCACAAATCCGGAGATGAGCATGGACAGCACGAGCGCCGCGCCCACGCAGCCCGAAACGGCGAAGGCGTAATCCCAGCCGGTGTGCTTTGAAAGCGCGATATATATGCCGATGGCGATAAACGAGAGAATGCCCAGCAGCAGGCCGTTCGTGAGGGCTATGCGCACCTCTTTAAACACGAGCAGCAGTTTTTCCTTTAAATCCAGCTTTTCATCGGAAATGAGACGCACGGTGACGGCGAGGGACTGAGTACCCACGTTGCCCGCCATGCCCAATATGAGCGATTGGAAACAGACTATGAGCGTGAGCTGAGAGACTACGCCTTCAAAAATGCTCACGACGGAGGAGACAACAAGCCCTAAAAAGAGCAGTATTATGAGCCAGGGAAGGCGCTTTGAAATGCTCTTTATGAGAGGCTCGTCCATTTCTTCTTCTTCAGATAAGCCGCCTAACTTTGCGTAGTCGTCGCCCATTTCGTCGTCGACTGCCTCGACGATGTCCTGAGAGGTGATTACGCCGATGAGCTTTTCGTGCTCGTCTAAAACGGGGATGGAATCCTCCGCGTAGTCCTTTAATTCTTCAATGCAGTCGCTTATCGTCTCGTGCGCGTGGACGGTGGGGTAGGAGGTTATGACCAAGTCCTCCAAGGGCGTGCCCTCGCGCGCGATTATGAGGTCCTTTAAATCGAGCGCGCCGTAGAATGTGCCGTCAAAGTCGTTCACATAGATGGTGGAGACGTTGTCGTTTTCCTCCGCCTGTGCGACCAAGGACTTCATCGCCTGCTTAACGGACAATGAGCGCTCTATTTCGATAAAATTGGTGGTCATGCGGCTGCCGATCTCATCCTCGCCGTAGGAGTTGATGAGGATGATGTCCTGCTTCGCCTCGTCGTCGATGAGGTTTATCAGGTTTTCCCTCTGGGCGGGAGTAGCGTCCTCCAGGACGTCGACGGCGTCGTCGGCATCCATGTCTTCGAGGATATCCGCGGCCTTTTGGGGACGCAGCTCGGAAAGGTATTCCGCAGCGTCGTCGGAATAGGAAAGAATCTCGGCGCTTTTCTCCGTGCCGAGGATGGAATAAAGCACTGCGCGCTCCGGTCTGGATAAAAACTCGAGAGCGTCGGCGATATCGTTTTCATGATAGTCGTCCAAGCGCTGTGCGATGACTTCATTTGCCGCGCCGCTTCGTATGATGGAGAGCAGCTCCTCTATCACGGCGGCGTTTCTCTGTATATTTGTGCTCATAACGCACCTCCGATTCAAAGAATAGGTGCGAAATATGCGCGGCTACAGCGTTCGCTCGACGGTAAACGCCGCAATTTTACAGCATATTTCGCAAAAGCGCCAACTTCGGGCGTCGCCGTTCAAGCCTTACACCTGCCTTTCTAAAATAAAAATCATATCGACAAAAGCGATATGATGAATAGTCAAATGATATTATCGTTCAAGCTTTAGCTTCGCAGGGCGGTGAAACTGCATTATTTTGCGCCTTAAAACGACGCAAACTGTTGACCGTAAGATGAATGTCTCCATCCAGCTACGGCAGCAATCCATATCCCTGCGGTAGCCTCACCTACCGCTATAAATATTTTGCACTCATATCGGGCGTTTGTCAAGTATATTTTGCGCTGTTTTTACGACAAAAATTGTAGGTGATACAATGATGTGTGACAAAAGAAAAAAAGAGTAGCGAATAGGAAGGAACTGTGTTAAGGTTGAGTTG
>CAKROK010000003.1 GCA_934373295.1 uncultured Christensenellaceae bacterium
GTATGTTTTTATACTGCAAGACTGATAATCATGTTTTTTGCATACTGTTTACAGTCGTATGCGCGGTTCTATCCGATAAAATCTACTTTAAACCGGTTTTATCCGCATTTCTTCCTTTTGTTTTATTCACAGTCGGCGGTACTTTTTTATCGCCCGCCGACCGGGATTTCAGCAGAAAAAGTCTTATGTTGGTTTTGTAAAAAACTTCCTTATAGGGCTGTCAAAAAGGCTTGATTTTTCGTCATTTTTCAAGCAGTCCGCAGGAGGCTGTACATATTAGTACGCCGACAAGGGCTGTCGCAGAAAAAGGGCGGAAGGGCGGGCCTTTTTGGCAGACTATGTTATTTAGTAATGATTTCAACCGGTACGTCTAGTACCTTTGCCACCTTGAGGATGGTGTTGATATGCCTGCCCGAAGCCGCCGCCATATGATGCGTGGGGCCTGCCTCACACCACTTGTTTAAGAAATCCACCGCACCGCAGGCGAATCTCGTTCTCTGGTTGGTGTCGCCCGTGTGGAGAACGGGGCCGTCCTCTACGACGCCCTCAGCCACGACGAACTTGAAGTTGCCGTCGCCGTCCTGCGTGATGGCGAGAAGGGTCGTATCGCCGATCGGCGGATAGTACTGCGTGAGATAGCCGCCGCCCGTCTTGCCGTGGAACACCTTTACGACCTTCATCGTGGGCTTCTTCTCGGAATAATCCGCGTCGCCCGAGCCGCTGTGGCCGATGATGACTATATCGTCGTTAAAGTCAACGGAGTAAAGCTCCATGAGCTGGCCGCAGCCCGCGATGACCTTCAATATGCCCATTGCTAAAGCGGACTTGATGTCGCCCTCAACTGCACAGGCAGTGCCCTGCTTGATGAGCATGGAGAACGCGGGGATGAGCATGGAGTCGAGCACACCCGCCTTGCCCTGAGCAAAGCCGTCGTAATGAGAGGCTATGAAGCCTATTCTCTCCTGCTCGCACATCTTCTCAAATCCGATGACGTACTTTGCAAGCTCTATCATCTCGGGATCGTCCGCGTTCGCGCCGCCCTCGATGTCATAGATGTCGATTATCTCCTGAGCCTTTGCCTTGATGGCCGCCTCGTCGGTGATATCGTCCGCTACTACCCACATCTTTTCCCAATCTATCATCTTTGTGAACGCGCCCAGTCTCCTGAAGAGGTTGGTCTCGTCGATGTAGAAGTCCATCATGCCGGGATAGGGACGGCCGATCTGCGCGATATTCGTGTTCTTGAATCTGCTCCTTACCGCAGCAGCCTTACACCAATCGCCGATATCCGCCTTTAATCTCTCGTCGCCGCCCTCAAGCACGCCGGAGAGCACCGCGGATCTCTTACCGAATCTGTTTAAGCAGGCTACCATCTCACCGGGGCATCCGCAGGCGAAGCCCTCTCCCAGCCAGGACTTGACGTCTGCGTTTTCCAGGTCTAAGCATCTGACCTTCTGGACGTTGCATATCACAACGGGAACGTCTAAATCCTTAACTGCGGGGAGCATGTTCGAAGAGACGGAATAGGTGAGCGTCTGGCAGAATACGATGTCAACATCCTTTGCCTTAAAGAGCTCGCCCGCCTTTTCGGACGCTTCCTTTGAAGATATCATGCCTGCGTCGACAAGCTCGATATCCTCGGGGAAATTCTTTAAAAATGCGGCATACTGCGCTCTGAAATCATCCTCAACGCCCACAAACTGCGGGAAATACGCCGCTAATGCGATTGAAAATACGCCTACTCTGGCTTTTGTATTTACTAACATTTTTTCCTCCATATTTCTTTAAGCTGTTTTTTCTCATCTGATTTAAACTGCATCATCAGATATTCGATATAAAAGATTTCAACCTATAATCAAGTTTCTATTATTCTTCTAATCAAGTTTCTATTATTCTTCGATAGCTATCGCCCTTATAGGCGAGCCGTCTCTCCCTCTTAATTTTAAGGGAAGCGCCACGAACGTGAACTCGTCCGCGGTTATCTCCTCCATATTGGAAAGACCCTCGACTACTAAAGTATCGCCGCCGAGCAGCGTCTCATGCACTACTTTCCAGGCGCTGCCGTTAGGCGTGGGCATGTCCATTCCGATTATGCCGACCTTTTTTTCAACCAGCCAATTCGCAAGCTCGGTCGAAACATAGGGAAAATCGGAGAAGAAGTGAGCCTCGGGCCACTGCTTATCCCAACCCGTATGCAGCAGCACCGCCATGCCCGGCTTTATATTGGCCTCAAAGGGCTTTAAGTCCTCGGGCATTATGGCCTCCTTAGGCTGCTTATGCGTTAAATCGACCTTTATCGCACGGACGATGACCCTTTCAAGCGCGATCTTATCGATCGTCTCGCCCTCATAGAAGAAGTGCTTGGGTGCGTCGATGTGCGTTCCCTGATGCGTAGACGTCGTGACCCTCGAGAGGTTATAGCCCAAATTATCCAGGTTGCAGTGCCATGAGATGGAGCACTTGGGGTCCATGGGCATGGTGGGCGCGCCGTCGTACATCTCCGTCGTCAAATCTATATACTTTGCCATACTTGTCTCCTTACAGGGCTGAGGGGCAATTACTTTCGCCCCCGCCCCTTATAAAGCTGAAATTCCGATTAAAGTGAATATCAGTTGCTGCCTGCGAAGTTGGAGTCCTTGCCGCGGCCTTCCGGTCCCATGGAGAGGTAACCGCCCGTCGCGTCGATGTTCGCGCCCGTTATCGCGCTTGCGTCGTCAGAGAGCAGGAATGCGACGATGCCCGCCATCTCCTCGGGGGTCTGGAGTCTGCCATACATGTGGTAGTCCTTCCATGCCTGGGGAGTGCTTTCCCACGTTCCGTCGGGAGTAGCCTTTAAAACCTCGTCCGTCATTACCCATGAGGGAAGATATGCATTTATTCTAATCTCGGGAAGGTCGAGAGCCGCGCACTTAATTAGCTGAGAAACGGCGCCCTTAGCCACGTTGTATGTCCATCTGTCTATCTGAGCGATGTTTGCGGAAATGCTGGAGGTGCAGCAGACTGCGCCCTTGCCGCGGCCGCGCTGTGCTACGAATTCGGCGATCATGTTAGCATAAGCTATCGGGCCTGCCTTAAAGGTGTGAATCCACTCTTCCTCAGTCGCGTCGATGCCCTTAGCCGTGAAGGGGAACGCATTGTTGCAGACGAAATCGAGCTGACCCCATTTTGCTATAGCATAAGCTACTAAATCGTGAGCGGTCTGTCTTAACTCCATGTCTCCCGCGAGGAACTCTACATCAGGAGAAATCTTGCGAAAATCTTCCAATGCAGCCATGCCGACCTTTTCATTCCTGCCATTGAATACGACCTTTACGCCTTCTTCGAGAAGCCTTTCAACTATCGCTCTGCCTATTCCTCTGGATCCGCCGGTTACAACCGCGACCTTACCTTTTAATCCTCTCATTTTTCCATTCTCCTTTTTAATAATTATTCTATTTCATCCTTTTAGCTCGTAAGATGAAAGTGTAAATTCTTTTTTAGCTCATCAATATGCCGCCGTTTACATCTATGCACGAGCCGGTGACATATCTCGAAAGATCGGACGCTACGAACAGCACCGCATCCGCGACCTCCTCGGGCGTGCCTATGCGCTTTAGCGGAACGGTCTCGGGGTCATAGCCAAATGTCGTGGTCATCGCCGTGGCAATAAGGCCGGGAGCGACGCTGTTGACCGTGACGCTATACGGAGCCGCCTGCTTGGCGAGGGACTTCGTGAGGTTCAAAATACCCGCCTTGGAAACGGCATAGTCCACGCCTACGGTTATTCCGCCGGACTTGCCCGCCTGGGACGCCATGTTGATAATTCTTCCGTACCTCTGCGCCTCCATCATTTTTAACGCCTCGCGCGAGAACAGGAATGCGGACCTCAAATTGACGTTCATCGTCCTATCCCACTGCTCACAGGTTATCTCGTCTATGTGCTTCGTGTTGGAAATGCCCGCGCAGTTCAAAAGGACGTGGAGCGTATCGCAATTTTCCCTGAATACGTCGAAAACCCTCTTTATGTCCTCCTCTAACGTCACGTTCGCCTTTACCGCGCCTATCTTTGCGCCTGTCTGCTGAGATATCTCCTGCGCGACCTTTTCGGCGGCTTCAAGGTTGATATCGACTATGAGCACGTAGTTTGCGCCTTCCTCGGCAAACCTCTTAACACAGGCCGCTCCGATGCCGGAAGCTCCGCCCGTTACGATCAGATTTTTTCCTTTTAAAAGCATAGTGTATTGTCCTCCCGGAGAAAATTTCTCCTTGCATGTTATTGTTATGTTCGGTTTAGTTTTTCCGACATTTTATTAGATTTCGCAGTTACCCTATTTTGAATGTCCGTTTACAGCTCGTCCCTTTGACTTTTCGGCTGCCGCAATTTCTTCTTTTTCCCTGGTCGTCACCATCATGCTCACCCTCGATGGGTTTTCGCGCATGTCTTTTTCTTAGAAATTTGTTGCCTATATGCGTTTGCGGTAACCGTTAACTGTTAACAGTAATCAGGTTTAGTTTGATTATAAGACATCTTTTTATAATATGCAAGCATTTTTTGTCGAAAATTTTTGTTTGTTTTTTCACATACTTTAATTGAACATTAAACTAAGTAAAAAACAGTCAAGTGAACGTTACTCTATTGCTTTTTTATGCATGTTCTTTTTTACTTAAATTGATTATCCCTTTGTCAAGCTGTTTTCTCCCCCTTTATCGCCGATCGTCCCTTTTTTATATGACCTGCGTTATTTTATCTAAATTGTTTTTGGCCGAATCTCTTATACCATAAGTGCTAATTACTTACAGTAAACTGTTGTTTTTCTACTTATATAATATCACAAGGTCAACAATGTGTGCAATAATGTAAAAATAATTCATGTCAATTTAGTTGGATTATTATTTCACAATCCTCTTTTATCGATTTATAATTACGTAAATGTATTCGCTATTTTTATGTCAATTCTATATTTATCTCAATTTTAGCTTAATCATTATTCTTGTTCCTTTTTTATGCAATTTCTTTCAGCCCGTATTTTTATCTACCCCGCTTTTACCGCATTAACTCGGCAATTCTCTTCTTTTTTTCATTTACTTAAATCGACCAAAAACTGTTTACAATCAGCCGTATTTCTTGACAAAAGGCTTTTCCTATTATATAATTGATTTTGTGAAATAATAAACTAGCAGTTGTCTATTGCTTATAGCTCCGGAGGGAAAATGTCTAAAATAGTCAAAGTTGATCTATATTGCAAAATAGCGGATATTCTGCGCCAAGAGATACTTGAAAACGTCATTCCCGAAGGTACTCATTTAAACGAATCCGCTTTAGCCGAACGTTTTGGCGTAAGCCGCGGCCCCGTCAGAGAGGCTCTCCGCTGCCTTGAAAGAGAGGGCTTCGCCACGACGCAATCGAGCGGGCGCACCATTTCTAACAGCTTCTCCTCGGATGACATTCAATACTACTACAACATGCGCACGTATATTGAAACTGAGTCCATTAAGAAAATTTTGAATGAATCGGAGACTCCTGATTATGCCGATTGGATAAAGCACCTTGAGGACATTTTAGCTCAATCAAAGATATACCTCGACCGCAACGACGAAAACCGCTTTGTGCAGTTGGACAGCGAGTTCCACCTCGCGATATTGACGCGCGCGAACATAAAAATCCACCTCATCATGTGGGAGATGCTCAACAACATCACGCTGAGCATAATGGATATAAACCGCAAGCACATTTTGGATAAGCAGCTGCATAATTTGAACCTGACCTATGCCTTCCACGACAGCATTCTGCACGGTTTGCGCAACCGCGATTTGAACTACACTTTGGAAAACCTCCAAACGCACCTTAAAAAGGGCGTCACGGTCTATACGGAGATAATCGACAACGTCAATAATATAAACACGCTGGATTCCGGCTTGACGGAGACATTTTAAAAGGGAAGACCATTTCGATCTTCCCTTTTAGCTTATATTTTTTTATTTATCTTTTCTGTAATCTGCTCATTTCGCCTTTTTAGCGCCGCGATATTGAGCACGATCTGCGCTACTATCATGAGTGCGCCAATCGCTATTAACACGACTAATACATACAGCCATTTCGGTATAAACTCGACATGCGTCACCGCCCTCATCGTTAACACGAGCACAGCGAGAAAGAATATCCTTATGCAAAAGCGCACCAATCTATTCGGCTTCAGCTCGACCGCGAACCTCGCGCCGCAGCTTTTGCACTTTTGCATATCCCCTATCCGCTTTAAGCTCACCTTATTCTGAGCGGCGCAATCCGGACAAACGACTGTCAGTCCGCTTTCCCTTTTCCCCATTATTTTACCTCATAAAACTTAAACTAATTGTGTTTCACATGAAACATCGTTAAATTTTCAGCTTTTTCTTAATTTGCTCCTTGAGCGAATTTTCCTTTTTTCCGGCTTCTATTCCCTCAAGCTCAGCTATGAGCTCCTTTTGCCGCTCGGTCAGGCGCTTGGGCGTCTCGACCTTGACAGTAATGTATAGGTCGCCAAAGTTCTCTCCGCGCACGTTCTTAAAGCCCTTTTTGGGTACTCTGAATGTAGTGCCCGTCTGCGTGCCTGCGGGGATATTCACCTTTATCTGTTCGCCAAAGCGATCGACGAGAATCTCTCCGCCTAACGCGACCCTGCCAAAGCTGATGGGCTGCTCAACGCGCAGGTTGAGTCCGTCTCTTCTGAACTTCTTATCGGGACGAACCTGAACGTATACCTGAACATCTCCGGACGGCCCGCCGTTTACGCCGGAAGAGCCTTCTCCGCGCAGAGTGATTATCATTCCGTCGTCAATGCCCTGCGGAATATTCACGCTCATCATCTTCTGCTTTTGAACTCTGCCCTTGCCGCCGCACTTCTCACAGGGCGTCTCTATGACGCTGCCCGTTCCCTGACAGTTGGGACAAGTGACCTGTTGATTGATAGTGCCGAATAAGGTGTGACTCTGCTGATTTATGACGCCCGTGCCCTGGCAGCGATTGCACCGTACCTTCTTGGTGCCCGGCTTTGCGCCGCTTCCGTTACAGCAGTCGCAGGTCTCGCGACGTCTTATGGTGATATCCTTCTTTACGCCAAAGAAAGCCTCTTCAAAGCTGATGCGCACGGTCGCCTCGACATCCGCGCCGCGCTTAGGCCCGTTGGGGTTGCTCCTTCTCGACGCTCCTCCGCCCATGAACATATCGAAAATATCGCCGAAACCGCCAAAGTCGCTGGAATATCCACCCGCGCCTGCGCCGCCGTTGAATGCTGCGTCGCCAAATTGATCGTACTGCGCGCGCTTATTCTCATCGCTCAATATCTCATAGGCTTCGTTTACGTCCTTGAACTTCTGCTCCGCTCCCGGCTCCTTATTGAGATCAGGGTGGTATTTTTTAGCGAGACTTCTGTAAGCCTTCTTTATCTCCTCGGCGCTGGCGTTTTTATCCACGCCTAATGTGCCGTAATAATCCTTTGCCATCAGTTCCCTTTTATCCTTCCAAAATCACGAAAACCGCCCGAATGTTCTTTTTGGGGACATTCAGGCGAATTTCAATACTTTTTACAGCTTATTTGTCGTCGTCAACGACCTCGTAATCCGCATCGACTACGTCGTCCTGAGCCTGACCGGCGGTCTGTCCGCCCATGTCAGCGCCCTGTGCGCCCGGCTGACCCTGCGCGGTCTGGTATACCTTGCCGAATACGTTCATGGACGTGTTCGCGAGGTCGTCCGTCGCGGACTTGATGGCGTCAGTATCCGTGCCCTTTAACGCTTCCTTAACGGCGTTGATCTTGCCCTCGAGCATGGTCTTATCAGATGCGTCTATCTTAGAGCCTAACTCCTCAATTGTCTTTTCCGTCTGATATACTATGGAATCGGCGTTGTTCCTGACCTCGACCTCTTCCTTGCGCTTCTTATCCTGCTCAGCGAACTGCTCGGCTTCCTTGACCGCCTTGTCGATGTCCGCATCGGAGAGGTTGGTGGAAGCGGTGATGGTGATGTCCTGAGAATTGCCCGTGCCCAGATCCTTTGCGGATACGTGGACTATGCCGTTCGCGTCGATATCAAAGGATACCTCGATCTGCGGTACTCCTCTGGGAGCAGACGGAATTCCCGTAAGGGTGAAGCGGCCGAGCGTCTTGTTATCCGCCGCCATCTCTCTTTCGCCCTGAAGGACGTGTATTTCAACGCTGGTCTGACCATTAGCCGCGGTGGAGAATATCTGGCTCTTCTTTGCGGGAATGGTGGTGTTTCTCTCTATGAGCTTTGTGCAGACGCCGCCTAAGGTCTCAATGCCGAGGGACAGAGGCGTTACATCAAGCAGCAGGACGTCCTTGACCTCGCCGCCTAAAACGCCGCCCTGAATAGCCGCGCCCAATGCGACGCATTCATCCGGGTTGATTCCCTTAAAGGGCTCCTTGCCCGTGAGGTTCTTGACTAACTCCTGAACTGCGGGAATTCTGGTGGAGCCGCCGACCAATATTACCTTATCGATCTCGCTCGTGGAAAGACCTGCATCGCGAAGCGCGTTCTTAGTGGGGATCTCCGTCTTCTTTACGAGGTCCGCCGTCAGCATATTGAACTGCGCGCGCGTGAGGTTCATGTCTAAATGCTTAGGACCGGAAGCATCCATGGTTATAAAGGGAAGGTTGATGTTCGCGCTCATTACGCCGGAAAGGTCGATCTTCGCCTTCTCCGCTGCTTCCTTTAACCTCTGCATAGCTGCCTTATCGGCAGAGAGGTCTATGCCCTCCGTCTTTCTGAACTCGCTGACCATCCAATCGATTATCTTCTGGTCAAAGTCGTCGCCGCCGAGGTGCGTGTCGCCGTTCGTCGCAAGAACCTCGATAACGCCGTCGCCAATCTCAAGGATAGATACATCGAACGTGCCGCCGCCTAAATCGTAAACCAGTATCTTCTGGCTATTCTCCTTATCAAGGCCATAGGAAAGCGCCGCTGCGGTAGGCTCGTTGATTATTCTCAAGACCTCCAAGCCTGCGATCTTGCCCGCGTCCTTTGTCGCCTGACGCTGCGAGTCGGAGAAGTATGCGGGAACTGTTATGACCGCCTGCGTCACCTTTTCGCCGAGATAGCTCTCTGCGTCTGCCTTTAACTTCTGAAGTATCATCGCGGAAATCTCCTGGGGGGTGTACTTCTTTCCGTCGATGTCTACCTTATAATCCGAGCCCATATGTCTCTTTATGGATGAAATCGTTCTGTCGTGATTGGTTACAGCCTGTCTCTTTGCGACCTGACCTACGAGTCTCTCGCCCGTCTTGGTGAACGCGACCACGCTCGCGGTCGTCCTTGCGCCCTCGGCGTTGGGGATTACCGTCGCTTCGCCGCCCTCCATGACTGCCACACAGGAATTTGTTGTGCCTAAATCGATGCCGATGATCTTACTCATGATGTGCCTCCTATTTATCTTGGAAATTTATTGTTTACTTATTTATTCGGTTACTTGAACCATTGAGTGCCTGATTATTCTGTCCCCGAGCTTGTAGCCCTTCATGAGAACGACCTTGACTGTGCCGCTCTCCTCGCCCTCCTCTGCGGGAACCTGCATTATCGCATTGTGCAGCGTGGGGTCAAACTTTTCGCCTAATGCCTTTATCTCCTCGACTCCCAGCTTTTCAAACGAGGTGTTCGCCTGTCTCAAAACCATCTCCACGCCCTTTCGCATGGACGTGTCCTCCTTTTCAGCCTCCAGCGCCCTTTCGAGGTTGTCTATCACGGGCAGTATCTCTAACACCGCCTTGGCGACGCCGTCGCTGTAGAACTGCGCATTTGAGGTCTCAGTCCTGCGTTTTAGATTTTCATAATCCGCTCTTGCGCGAAGATAGTCGTTTCTAAGCTCTTCAGCCTTATTCTCGCTCTCCTCCAGCTCCTTTTTCGTCTTATCCAGCTCTTTTTTGAGCTTTCCGCTTCTGTCTGATTTCTTTTTATCCGATTTCGTCCCGTTAGGCTTTGCGCTTTCGGTATCCTCCGTCGGATTTTCTATGTTTTCATTGAGCTGCTGCTCTAAGTCTTTTTCCTTTTCGTCCATCAGTCGTCCTCCTTATCGTCTGCGGTAATGTAACATTGCATTATCTCGTTCATGCTCTTGCCCACACAGGACAGCACGGACAAAACCTTCGCGTAGTCCATTCTCGTGGGGCCGATAACTCCGAAAGAACCGAGGTTCTTGTCGCCGACCTTGTAGGTCGCGGTCACCACGCTCATATTTTTAAGCTCGTCGATGTCGTTTTCCTTACCTATCTTAATTGTAAATTCCATCTCCGTCGCCTTTGAAAGCATCTCATAGAGCGGCTGGCGCGTTTCCAGCAGTTGAAGGAAGTTCTTCGCGCTGTCCACGTCCTTGTATTCCGGATGGTCGAATATGTTGTTCGCGCCGCCCAATATCAGCCGCCTGTCCTTTTGCGCAATCGCCTCTCCGTCCACAGTCTCCATCACATTCTTTAGGATGTCTTTCTGTGCGGAATATTCCTCGGGGATATCGTCGTATAGCAGTCTGTATGCCTCGGGCAGCGTCTTTCCGCGCACTCTCTTGGATATTTGATCCGATGCGGCGTCCACATCGTCCTCATTCCATCCGTGAGAGGGAACAGTCAAGTCCTTCACCGTGCCGTCATTGAATATTATTAGCAAAAGCAGCCTGTGTCCGGTGATTTTGACTATCTGTATCCTGCTTACCGTAAGCTCGCTTATCTGCGGAGCAAGCACGACTGAGGTCAGATGCGTCGTATCGGAAAGCAGCTTCGCGGTCTTGTTCATGAGGGAGGTTATCTCCTCCGAACCGCTCTCCATGTAGTTCTTCACGAACTCCATTTCCTTTTCGTCCACAGCGGGCTTCTTTAACAGCTCATCTACATATAATCTGTAGGCGAGGTCTGTCGGCTGTCTGCCTGAGGATGTGTGCGGCGAGTAGAGGTAACCCATCTCCTCGAGGTCTGCCATCTCATTGCGGATAGTTGCCGAGGAAATATCTATCTCCTCTCTCTTTGAAAGAGTCCTCGAACCGACGGGCGCTCCCGTATTGATATACTCATCAATTATCGCCTTTAAAATCATGCGTTTGCGCTGTGAAAGGCCCATAGCTCTAACCTCCTTCTCATTTATTAGCACTCATCTTTATCGAGTGCTAATATCTATGTATAAATATATCCCTTTTGGCTCAAATAGTCAAGGGATTTTTCTATTTTTATTAAATTTTACCTCCATTCCTCACTATAGTTATACCACATTACCTCATAAAATAATCTGATTTTATTATTTTTGATTTTTAATTGACATTGCCTATCAGTCTAACTTATAATTAGTCTATCAAAAATTTGATTTTAAAAAGGAGAAATCTATATGAACCTCTGGCACGGCATTTCCCCCTCGAGGATTCACCCCGACGACTTTTTAGCCGTTATCGAGATCGAGAAGGGCTCAAAGAATAAATACGAGATGGATAAGGACACCGGCGCGCTGCGTCTTGACCGTATACTCTACACATCCACTCACTATCCCGCAAACTATGGTTTTATCCCCCGCACATTCGCTGACGACGGCGACCCCCTTGACGTTCTCGTCCTTTGCAGCGAAAAGATAATCCCCATGAGCCTTGTTCGCTGTTATCCCATCGGCGCTATCTCCATGGAGGATGGCGGCGCGATAGATGAAAAGATAATCGCTATTCCCTTCGACGACCCAACCTATAACACCTATAAGGATATCACAGAGCTTCCCGTCCACGTCTCAGACGAAATCAAGCACTTCTTTAAGGTCTACAAAAATCTTGAAGCAAAGGAAACAGTCGTAAGCGACGTATTAAACAGCGGCGAAGCGCTCACAATAATTCAAAGCTGCTTAGACGCCTATATTGAGAAATACTGCAAATAGTTTCATGTGAAACATAAAAGGAGCGAATCTTTCGCTCCTTTTTTTATAGATACTTTTTTAATTCTTCGACCTGCTCGGGAGTCGTCGCCCAGCTCGTGGCAAAGCGGATAACCGTCTCGCTGTCATTGGGCTTCATCCAAAATCCATACGCGACCTTTCCCTCAAGTTTTGTAAGATCTTCATCCCTTATAATTACAAACTGTTGATTTGTAGGCGAATCAATATATAGCCTATATCCCCTATCAATCAGAATTTTCTTTAACTCCATCGCCCTATCGACGGCGTTTTTAGAAATTCTAAAGTACAAATCGTCTGTAAAAAGTGTATCAAACTGTAATCCGGTTATCCATCCCTTTGCGATAAGCGCTCCTCTGCTCTTGATATGTGTAAAGAAGTATTTAAACAGAGAATGATTTGTGAGCACAACCGCCTCACCGAACATCGCGCCGACTTTCGTACCGCCGATATAGAATGCATCACAGAGCATTGCTATATCCGCAAGGCTCACGTCGTTAACGTCACTCGCAAGCGCATATCCCAGACGTGCGCCATCCAAATAAAGCGATAGACCGTATCTATCACAGCTCATTCGCAATGCAATTAGCTCGCTCTTAGAATATAGCGTACCAAACTCCGTGGGCTGAGTGATATAAACCATCGCCGGTTGCGACGTATGCGCATTGTTCTCATCCGAAATGAATTCATGCATATACTCATCAACGGCCTGCGCAGAAATCTTTCCATCCACAGCGGGAATAGTCAAAACCTTATGGCCACTCGCCTCTATAGCGCCCGCTTCGTGCGTGGCGATATGTGCGCTGTCTGCTGCAATGACCGCTTCAACTGTCCTCAATGCACAGGAGATGACGCACATGTTCGCCTGCGTTCCACCATTTAAAAAGAACACTTCCGCATTCGGAGCATTACAAGCTGCCTTGATCTTTTCCGCGGCGCTCTTTGAATATTTATCCTCGCCATATCCCGTGTTTTTTTCAAGGATAATAGAGGACAGCCTGTCCAATATTTCAGGGCAGGCTGTCTCCATATAATCGCTGTCAAATCTAAGCATTAATATACTTACTCCTCCATTGACGCTTCCATCACTATTATTCTCGTCCTCTTTTTGAGATTAGAGGCAGTGATCTCAAAGCTCGAGTTTACAATGTGGCTGCGGTCATAGAGCGTTCCCGCGGCATCCGTAAAGGGGAAAACCGTATCGAGGTCAAGCTCTAAGAACAAGGTCTTATAGTGCATGGGAATGATTATATTCGGGTCAAACATCTTGCATATCTCCAGCGCCTCTTTTCCGTCGACAGTGTACCTGCCGCCGACTGGAACAAACATTATGTCCACATCACCGACTTGTCTCACAAAATCCTCATCAGGAATATGACCTATGTCACCCAAATGCAAGAGCTTTATGCCCTCTGCTTCGACCTTATAAACCCTGTTCGTTCCCTTGTCGTCGCCGTCCGTCTTTTCACCGACAGACTTGATGCCTCTTATTTTTATTCCATCGACATCAAAATCACCCTCGCTGTTTATGAGTTTATATTCTCCGCAAATATTCTTTAAACACGCGTGGTCTCTGTGGTTGTGACTGACAAGAACAATATCCGCGTCTATCTTCGCCGACTTATAGCCAACAGACTCATCATACGGGTCAAATACAATTACCTTACCGCTATCAAGCGTAACTTTAAAACAAGCGTGCGCCATCCATTCAATTCTCATAACGATCCTCCTTATCATTGCAGGCTGAAAAACTCATGTGCAGCTTACCCACAAGCTGTTCTCCCATGAGCTCAGTCAAATATTCAAGCTCAATTTTTCCCTTATCATCCTCTATATTCGATTCAACAAGAGTTGTAAAAACATTTATCCCAACAGGCCCCTTATCCGTTTTGCACGAAAAAGTAAAGGGCATATCACGCTTGAAAAGAATCTGTCCGTCGCAAAAATCCGGTCTTATAAATGAAACCATGTCCTTTTCGACAGTTATAATAGTCTGCGCCTGTATTTCATTGCAATAGTCGATGACTATTCCATTCTCATTAGTACACAATTTTGCGCTGGTCGTCAGGTCGATGTTTTCAAATCCGAATGGAAGCTGATTACCTTTTATATTAAGCGTAATATTTCCCATAAATGCCCTCTCAAATAAAAACTGGTTATTGTTTAGTATATCACAATCACAAATTATAGCAATAGTAAAAAAGTTTCACATGAAACAAATGTAGAGAGTTTGTTTCATGTGAAACAATGTAAAAGTCAAATGAAGTTGTGTTTCATGTGAAACTTTAGTCTTGCTTAAAGCTCATAAACGCAGTGTAAAGCGATTCAAGCTGCTCCTTGTTGGAATAATCGATGACGATCTTTCCCCTATTCTCATTGCCCTTTATCTTTACAGTGGTTTCAAGCGCAGTTGAAAGCTCGATCTCAGCATGTAAGAAAGGATTGTACTTTTCAGGATCGTATTCCTTTTTCGGGCGCGATAATCTCTTTACAAGCTCCTCCGTCTGTCTGACGGATAATCCCTTCGTCTTGACCTCATCGATAGCCGCCGCTATTAAAGGACGCTCGCGCAAGGTTACCATAGCTCGTGCATGACCTGCCGAAATGTTACCTAAAATGACCTGCTCCTGCGCAAAGTCAGGAAGAGTCAAAAGCCTCAAGGTGTTTGCGATTGCCGGACGGCTTCTTCCAAGTCGCTCCGCGACAGTCTCCTGAGTGAAGTCGTATTCATTCATTAGCATGTCTATGGCCTGCGCCTCTTCTATGGGATTTAAATCCTCCCTCTGAATATTCTCAATTATGGAGACTTCTAAAATTTCTTTATCGTCAAAATCCTTGATTATCGCAGGAACCTCCTTTAAACCGGCCATCCTCGCCGCACGGAATCGACGCTCACCCGCTATTATCATGTATCTGCCGCCCTTTTTCTTTAAGATGAGCGGCTGAATAATCCCATGCTGCTTGATAGACGCGCTCAGTTCACCCAGCTTTTCTTCGTCAAAGTGCTTGCGCGGCTGGTCTGCGCAAACGTCGATAAGCCCTACAGGAATAAGGCTCTCCCCCGCCTTTGTTACGTCCTCGGAGATGTTTTCCTCTCCCATCAACGCGCTTAATCCTCTTCCAAGTCCTCTTTTATTAGCCATTTGCTTCGTTCTCCCATTCTACTATCTCATCAGCAAGATCTCTATATGCCTCTGCGCCCGAACACTTCGGGTCATAAAATGTTATCGGCTTTCCGTGGCTGGGCGCTTCGCCCAACCTGACATTTCGGGGAATTATCACCGTATGCACCTTCGTCTTAAAGAACTTTTTGACCTCGTCCACGACCTGAATAGAGAGATTCGTCCTCGAGTCAAACATCGTCAACACGACGCCCTCGATCACAAGGTCTTTATTGATATGCTTTTTTACGAGATTTATCGTCTTTACAAGCTGGGATAATCCCTCAAGCGCATAGAACTCACACTGTATAGGCACCATGACCTTGTCCGCCGCCGCAAGCGCATTTAATGTCAAAAGTCCTAAGGAAGGCGGAGCGTCTATTATCACAAAGTCATAGTCGTCCTTTATCGGCTCTATCGCCGTCGCGAGCATCCTCTCCCTCGCCATTAAAGAAACCAGCTCGATCTCCGCGCCCGCAAGCTCGATGGATGAGGGTATCATGAACAGCCCGTCGACCGAAGTCTTTACAACGGCGTTTTTTGCCTCATCGTCATGTATGAGAACATCATACACAGAGCACTTCAAATTTCTCTTATCTACTCCCAATCCGCTCGTCGCATTGCCCTGCGGATCGATATCAATTACCAAAACCTTTTTGCCCATTTGCGCAAGACATGCGCTTAAATTTATCGCAGTGGTCGTCTTTCCGACGCCGCCCTTCTGATTCGCGATAGCTAAAACCGTACTCAATTTGCCCCTCCGAATGTTAATACATTAATGATAACAATAATAACGACAAAGTTCAAGTAAAAACGACAATAAGAAATAAAAAACACAGCCGACCGTGTCCAGCCGACTGTGCTTCAATCAAAAATTATTCGTTAGCATCCTCTTCGGAATTTTCTTCATCGTCCTTCGCCGCGACCTTAGCCACGCACACCACCTTGGTCGAGTCGTCCACCTTCATGACTCTCACGCCCTGTGCGCTCCTGCCGATTATGGATATCTCGCTGACGTTGAGCCTTATCACGACGTTCGCGTCGTTTATGAGCATTATATCCTCGTCGCCATTCACGACCTTTAAGCAGCAGAGCCTGCCCGTCTTTGCCGTGACGTTAAGCGTCTTGATGCCCACGCCGCCACGGTTTTGAACCTTATATTCGCTCGCGGGCGTGCGCTTGCCGTAGCCGTTTTCGGATATCGAGAGTACAAAGTCGTCGTCCGTCACCTTGGATGCATCCACAACCACGTCGTCCGAACGCAGGAGTATTCCCCTCACGCCCATGGACACTCTGCCCATGCTTCTCACGTCGTTTTCGTTGAAGCGGATGGACATTCCGTCGCGTGTGCCGATCATTATGTCGTCGTTACCCTCCGTGCGGATAACGCTTATAAGCTCGTCGCCCTCTCTTATCGCTATTGCAATAAGTCCGTTTTGGCGAATTCTCGAATACTCAGTAAACGCAGTTTTCTTCACGACACCCTGCTTTGTCACCATCACGAGGTTATCCGTCTCATTGACGTTATCAACCGGGAATACTGAAGAGATCTTCTCGTCCGGCTCGAGGTTTAAAAGATTGACTATCGCCGTGCCCTTAGCGGTCCTGCCCGCCTCGGGTATCTGATAACACCTCTTTACGAATACCTTGCCCTTTGTGGTAAAGAACAATATGTCGTTGTGCGTCGAGGTGACTATTATCTCCTTGGCGAAATCCTCCTCCTTGGTGGAAAGTCCGGTCACGCCCTTGCCTCCGCGCTTTTGTGCACGATAGGTGTCCGAGGGAAGTCTCTTGATGTACCCCTGATGGGTCACCGTTACTGCCATCTCCTCCTCCTGGATGAGCTCCTCGATGTCGATATCGTCGTCGTCAAATACGATGTCCGTCCTTCTCGCGTCGCCGTATCTCTGCTTGATGTCTAAAAGATCATCTCTCACCACGCCAAGTACGAGCTGCGGATCTGCTAAAAGGCTCTCAAAATACGCTATTCTCTCCAGCAGCGCGTTATATTCCTCCTCCAGCTTTTCAATCTCCAAGTTGGTGAGTCTCTGTAAACGCATGTCGAGAATTGCCTGCGCCTGAACCTCGCTGAAGCCGAAGCTGCCCATTAGAGCATCCCTCGCCGTCGTCGCATTCTCGCTCGCCTTGATCGTCGCAATCACTTCATCTATTATGGAAAGCGCCTTGACGAGACCCTCCAAAATGTGCGCCCTCTTTTTCGCCTTTTCAAGGTCAAAGCGCGTGCGCCTCTTAATTATCTCGACCTGATATTTGAGATAATTGACTAAAAAGTCCTTTAGAGTCAACAGCTTGGGCTCGCCATTCACCAGCGCGATATTTATCGCTCCAAAAGTCGTCTTAAGCTGCGTATGCTTATAAAGTCTCTTTAATACGACGTTCGCATTAGCACCCTTTTTGAGGTGTATTTCCACTCTCATTCCCGAGCGGTCGGAGTGATCGAAGCATTCCGAAATTCCCTCTATCTTCTTATCTCTGGAAAGCTCCCTTATCGTCTTGACAAGCATTTCCTTGTTGACCTGGAAGGGGATCTCCGTGACGATTATAACCTCATGATCCTTTTCCTTCTCGATCTCACATCTCGCACGGCAGCGTATCTTTCCCCTGCCCGTTCTGTATGCGGATTTTACTCCGCTCATGCCCACTATGAGTCCGCCGGTGGGGAAGTCAGGCGCCTTGATGTATTCCATCAGACCGTCGACGTCTATATCAGGGTTATCTATGAGCGCGACCGCCGCATCCACAGTCTCTCCCAAATTGTGCGGGGGGATGTTGGTCGCCATACCGACCGCTATACCGCCCGAGCCGTTCACCAATATGTTGGGGAAGCGGGAGGGCAGTGTCACGGGCTGCATCCTCGTCTCGTCGTAGTTCGGATAGAAATCCACCGTGTCTTTATCGAGATCGCGAAGCATCTCCATGGCGATCTTGTCCATTCTTGCCTCGGTGTATCTCATCGCCGCCGCGCCGTCACCGTCAACGGAACCGAAGTTGCCGTGCGGGTCTACGAGCATATATCTCGAAGAGAAGTCCTGGCCCATGCGCACGAGCGCCTCATAAATTGAAGAATCTCCGTGCGGATGGTATTTACCCATTACGTCGCCCACGATACGCGCGCACTTTTTATGCGGCTTATCCGGCGTATTTCCCAGCTCGTTCATGGAGAAGAGTATTCTTCTTTGAACGGGCTTTAATCCGTCGCGAACATCCGGCAATGCTCTGTCCACTATGACCGACATCGCATAGGCTATGAAGGACTTCTGCATCTCCATGTTCAGGTCGACGGGTATTACTCTCTTATTTATGTCCATTTTAGGCTACCTCCGCATCAAACGTCGAGATTCTCGACCAACTTGGCGTTCTCTTCGATAAACTTCTTTCTCGGGTCGACCTCCTCGCCCATGAGCATGGTGAATATCTTCTCCACCTGGATAGCATCCTCGAGCGAGACCTTTAAAAGCGTGCGCCGCTTGGGGTCCATGGTCGTGTCCGCGAGCTGATCCGCGTCCATCTCGCCTAAGCCCTTGTATCTTTGAATATCCGGCTTGGGGTTCTGCCCCAGCTCCTCTAACGTCGTCTTTAAAATATCGTCATTATAGACGTATTTTACTATCTTATTTAAGGTCACCCTGTACGGCAGCTCGCCCTCCTTGAGCTTTTTAAGCTCGGGCTTTGAATCCATGTATTCCTCCATGAACTCGCGCGCTTCCTCCTCTGTGGCGAATTCCTTAACCAGCTTCTTAGCCTGCTCGACCTTGAAAAGCGGCGGCTGCGCGATGTATACATGACCTAAGTCTATGAGCGGCTTCATAAAGCGATAGAAGAATGTGAGCAGAAGTATTCTTATGTGACTTCCGTCCACATCCGCATCCGTCATGATGATTATCTTATCATATCGAAGATTATCGATGTTGAAGTCCTCGCCATAGCCCGTGCCGAACGCGGTTATCATCGTCTTTATCTCGTTGTTGCCCAGAGCCTTATCTATCCTCGTCTTTTCGACATTGAGAATTTTTCCGCGCAGGGGCAAAATAGCCTGCGTCTTTCTGTCTCTGCCCTTTTTGGCTGAGCCGCCTGCGGAGTCACCCTCGACTATGAATATCTCGCGCTCGGATACGTCCTTGCTCGAGCAGTCCGCCAGCTTGTCGGGCATGGAGAATACTCCCGCCTTCTTTCTCGTCGCCTCTCTCGCGTGGCGCGCAGCTTCCCTCGCGGACATCGCCATAACGCACTTGTCGATTATCTTCCTCGCCTGCTTGGGGTTTTCCTCAAAGAACTCGGTCAGATACTTTACGACGGCGTTTTCCACCTTCGTCCTCATTATGCTGTTTCCGAGCTTAGTCTTTGTCTGTCCTTCAAACTGCGGCTCGGGCAGCTTTACGCTTATTACCGCGACGAGTCCCTCTCTTATATCCTCACCCGTGAGGTTCGCGTCCTTGTTCTTTAAGAGATTGTTCTTTCTCGCGTAGTCGTTTATGACCTTGGTCAATGCGGATCTAAATCCCGTCTCATGGCTGCCGCCCTCGTGCGTGTTGATGTTGTTCGCAAACGAGTGAATATTGGGGACATAGCCGTCGTTGTACTGCATAGCCACCTCGACCGTGTACATCCCATCCACATTGTCGATATAAATGGTATCGTCCAAAAGCTGCGCCTTATCCTGATTTAAGAACTCAACGAAGGACTTTATTCCGCCCTCATAGCAATACGTCTGCGTCTTGGGCTGCTCGCCTCTGTGGTCGGTTATCGTTATCTTGACGCCCTTGTTTAAAAACGCCATCTCACGGAAGCGTATTCTAAGGGTATCATAATCGAACTCCGTCTTGTCGAATATCTCCGGGTCGGGGTAAAAACGGATGTTCGTGCCCGTCTTTTGAGTCTCGCCTATCACCTCAACCGGCGTTATGGGTTCGCCCCTTCTGTATTCCTGCCTGAAAATCTTTCCCTCGCGGCATACGGTCGCTATGAGCTTTTCGGAGAGCGCATTAACTACGGACACGCCCACTCCGTGCAGGCCGCCCGATACCTTGTAGCCGTTTCCGCCGAACTTTCCGCCCGCATGCAGCATGGTCAGCGCCACCTCTAATGCGGATTTCTTCGCCTGCGGGTGCATTCCCGTGGGGATGCCTCTGCCGTCGTCGTCGATGGTTATGCTTCCGTCCTCTTCGATGTCCACGATGACCCTGTCGCAATATCCCGCCATGGCCTCGTCTATCGCGTTGTCTACGATCTCATAGACGCAGTGATGCAGCCCGCGCAGGTCTGTCGAGCCGATGTACATTCCCGGCCTCTTTCTTACAGGCTCGAGTCCCTCTAAAACCTGTATCTGCGATTCATCATAAACCTGATTATTGATATTGTTATTGTTATTCTCCATTAATAGCTCCTTTGACAGCCCCTGCCCGACTAACGCGCCCTGACAGCGTGCGCACGCTCAAATTCGAAAGCAGTATTCTCTCATTTTCGTTTTCATCGCACATGAGAATTACCGATTTTACATCCTCATGCGCATTTTTTCTATTTTTTTCTATCACATCCGCCATTTTTGGCATGCTTTCGCATATCTGCCTGTAATCAAGTATCATCAAAATGCGGTTTGCATCAATGATATCGTCGCCCACACAGATATACATAAAAACACCTCCCAATAAAGGCAGACAGTCATTCAGATATTTCCCGAAACATTAAAAAAGCACGGTATCTCAATAAAAAGAGATCAACAAAATATCTAATCTATTATACTACAAATCGGATAAAATTTAAAGGGTTTTCGGTCAAAAAATTTGTCCGGATGATACCTTGATTATTTTTGCATTTTGGGGCGCATATTTGCCCGTTAAAGCCGTTGAAGTAATAAAAACCTGAAATTTTTCAGATAAATGCATGAGGCGGTCTGCGCGGTTATTATCAAGCTCTGAAAAAACATCGTCCAAAAGCAGGACAGGCCGCTCAAAGCAGAAGTCGTCCGCCGCCTGCGCACACGCCAATTTGATTGAGATCATAGCAGTCCGCTGTTGCCCCTGGCTGCCCATGAGCTTAGCGTCCCGTCCGTTGATGACGATGTCAAAATCCTCTCTGTGCGGGCCGACGAGCGCTATCCTCTGCTCACATTCTCTTTTAAAATTAATGGAAATCCTCTCATAGAGCGATCTGCGCGTTTCAAAAAGCTCCGCGCTCGGGCGATATTTTATCAAAAGCTCCTCTTTTCCGTCCGTCAAAAAAGAGTGCGCCTCCTTTGCGTGTTTGGAAATGCACTTTAAAAATTCCTCCCGCTTTTGGATTATTGCCGAGCCCTGCTCCGCCAGCTGAATATTATATACGTCAATTAGTGAAAAATCCGGCTCGTTATCCTTTAGCAGCCTGTTTTTCTCCTTTAACGCCGCGGAATATCTCTGCAACGCTACATAATACGACGGAAACAGCTTGGATATCTCAATATCCATCAGCCTGCGCCGAAGCGTGGGCGATTCCTTCACCGTGCGCATATCCTCCGGCGCAAACACCACCGTATTCAAGCGCCCTATGACCTCGCTCATCCTGCGTACGGGCACTCCGTTTAAGCGCACACTGCGGTTTTTTCCATTAAAAAGAGCCGCCTCGAGCTTTCCTCTCCCCGAGGCGGTCTCATAAACCGCTCTAAGCTGCGCCGCCTGCGCGTTTTCCCTTATAAGCCGCTCCTCCGTCGCCTGTCTGAAGGACCTTCCGCAGGATAAGAAATATATCGCCTCTACAAGGTTTGTCTTACCCTGTGCGTTGTCCCCTATTATCAGATTAAGCCGTGGATGGATGTCCGTCAAAAGCAGCTCTTCATAATTTCTGAAGTCCTTTAAAAAAAGCTCCCTTAATATCAATCCCTGTTTCCTATCGCCGCCATGAGGTAGAGGAAGTCGTCTCCCTCGACCGGCTTTATCACCATGGGGCGCATGCTGCTTATAAACTCTATAAAAATCTCCTCATCGTCTATCGCCTTCAATATCTCTAAAAGATATCTCGCGTTAAAGCTCATCTTCATGGGGTCGCCCTCGGAGGAACAGCCTATCATATCTCTGCCGTCGCCGTAGTCGCTCTTGCTCTCCAGCTCCAGCTCCTCGCCCGATACGGAAATTTTGACCGGGTTGGTGTCGTCCTCCCTCGAAAGGACGGATATCATGTTTAAGCTCCTCTCCAAAAGCTGCGTGTTTACGCGCACCCTCGTAGTATACTCCTTGGGGATGATGTTCGCATACTTTATGAACTCGCCCTCTAAAAGGCGCGTATATATCTTCGTATTTTCCGATATTATAAAGCAGCTGTTTTTGTTTATGACCAGCCTGATGTCCGCGTTTTCGTCATCCCCCAATATCCTCATGCAATCTTTTAATGTCCTCGCGGGGATGACCGCGCTCACCGCCTCATTTGAAAACCTCGGCTGTCTGCGCATCGCGAATATGAACGAATTCGTGCCCACGACATTCAAATAATCGCCGTCCAGTTCGATTAAAAGTCCCTTTAAAATGGGTCTGTCATCCTTTTGATATACCGAAAAGGCGGTCGTGTCCACCATGTTCCAAAGCTCGCCTAACTTTAACGGTATTGCAGTGCCCTCCTCCTCGGGGAAGTGCGGGAACTGCTGCGCATCCATGGACGACAGCTTTATGCTCGTGTTCTTGCAGCTTATTACCGCGGTGTTGTCCTCCTTCGTCTTGACGGAGATCTCGCCGTCCGGCATCTTGTTTATTATTTCAAATAACAGCTTTGCGGGCAGGGCACATATTCCGCCCTCGTCCACCTGTGCAAAAAAGCTGGTCTCTATCGCCGTGACAGAATCGCAGGTATTGAGCGTGAGCGTCTGTCCGTCCGCCGTAAAAAGTATCGTCTCTAAAATGCTGCGCTGCGCGCGCGTCTGTGCCGCCTTGATGACAGAGCTGATCCCCTTTTGAAGCTCCGCCTTGTTACAGGTTATTCTCATCGTAATGTCCTCGCTCCTTTAAGTATATAAATATATGCTGTTGCTGTTGTTATTGGGACTGTGGATATGTGGATAACACAACATTTCTGCGGTTTAAAGGGATTTTTGCTCAACCCCACATGTGGATATCCCCTGTATAACTCGTGGATGCACCATGGATAACCCTCCCATCGACGTGCATAACAACCCCGTAAATGTGGATAGAACATATCTCTCCGGCGAAACCGGAAATCCACACAAAAGAATAATTCCACAAAATCCAACCACTGTTATACTTTTTATCCACAAAAACCCTACCAAAATCAACGGGTTTTTCCACAAAATAACCGAGTTATCCAAAAACTATCCACAAAACGGTCATTCTCTTATCTTATGTTTGATATCCTCAATAGTGTTCTTGACGTTAGGATCTGCCTTGACCATATCGCCGATCTTCTTGACGGCGTAGAGCACGGTCGTGTGGTCCTTCCTGCCCGTGACCTCCGCAATCTTCTCATACTTCATCGAGCACATCGAATGCAATAGATACATCGCCACCTGACGCGGATACGCTATCTCCTTATTCTTCTTCTTGCTCTTAAAGTCGTCGATGGTCACGTCATAATACGTGCAAACCGAATTTATTATCAAATCGGGTGTTATCACCTTTTCGCGCGGCTTCGCGACGAAAGACGAAAGCGCCTCGCTCGCGATGTCCATGCTTATGCGCGGATGCTCCTCGCCCTCCTTTGAGAAGAGCTGTGCGTGAGCAAAGAGCGATTTGAGCGCGCCCTCCAGCTCTCTTATGTTCGTGTCCTCTTTTCCCGCTATATAATACAGTACGTCGTCGTCCACGTCCGCATAATATCCCATCTGCTCGCCGATATATCCCACCTTGTCGCGCAGTATCGCCACGCGTGTCTCATAATCCGGCTTGGCTATCTGAATGACAACGCCGGACATAAATCTGCTGCACAGCCTGTCCTCTAACTTGGGAATGGACTGCGGCGTGCGGTCGCTCGTGAATATGAGCTGCTTGTTATTCTGCCAGAGCGAATTGAACGTATGGAAAAGCTCCTCCTGTGAGGTATCGCCCTTTGCTATGAACTGAACGTCGTCTATCATGAGCACGTCCACGCTTCTAAACTTCTTCTTAAAGCTGTCCTGGCTCTTATTTCTAAGAGAATCTACGAATTCGCTTATGAACGACTCGCTCGTTATATACAATATCTTTGTCTGCGGGTTTATTGAAAGCAGTTGATTACCTATCGCGTGCATCAGATGCGTCTTTCCCAGACCCACGTCGCCGTATATGAACAGCGGGTTAAACGCCATGCCAGGATGCTCGGAAACGTTTCTGGATGTGGAATACGCCACCTTATTCGAGTTGCCAACTATAAAACTGTCGAACGTATAACGCGGATTAAGGGTTATGGAGCTGGTGCTCTTTATGTCGCTCCTCACGGACGCCAAAAAGCTGTTCATCTGAAGGGGGGAGTATATGCACACCTTAGTCTCCTCCGCACTGCCCGTCAGCTCGAGCGTCGCGCGCAAAAGCGCACTTTCCAGCTCTGCGCGGAAGCGGTCCTCTATCATGCTCTGCTGAGCCTCGCCCGGCGCGCGCAGATAAAGCGTCCCGTTGAGCTCGGTCTCGGGGATGAGCGGCTTTAGGTAGGCGTTAAAGATGTTCATCTGCCCTCTGCTGCCGAAGTTGTTCTCCAATATTGAAAATGCTCTGTCCCAAACGTTCTTATTATAACTCATCTATACACCTTAAAAATTTATTGTCCATATATCATTGCGATGCGCAAACACCGCCCGCGATTTTACACACAATATTATTTTATACACATTCGCGGTTTTTTGCAAGAGTTATCCACAATGAAGTGAAAAAGGAAAAAAAGCAACATTATATATAATGTAAAATCCAAAAAGGGGATAAAAAGGTGGATAAGCTGTGTGAAAGTGCATATGAATTGTGGAAAACTCCGCAAAAGAGGAAAACAGAGCGCACTGCCTATCGAGAAATATTCGCATAGCAGCGCGGAAAGTTGACATCGGAAACAATTCACATAAAATGTGGATAAAGTGAAAGGATTGTGGATAAATTGACGCGAGGGTAAATTCGGGGGCATAAAAATAAGATAAAAAATCCCGAAGCGATGGGAAAAATTTGGGAAATATCGGTGTCGAAAAAAGAAAAACGCAATAAAAAATGAGAAAAAGAGAGGAAAATTTCCACAAAAAGTGGATAAAGGAAGAAAGTTATCCACAAAATCGCGTAAAGTTATGCACAGCGTGTGGATAAAAAATATATGGGTTGTCCTATATATAGATTTTTTTCGATAAAAAAATCCATATTTTGCGGTTTGGGAGCAAAAGACATGCGGACAGGTTATACACAGTATAAAAAGTGGATAAGTACCGATAGGCGTCTTTCAGCAGGTGTTGACATCTTCAAACTTTTTTTATATAATAATAAAAGTCTTTTTATCGGTATTTTGCGCTAAAAGACGCTTAAAAACAATATAGAAGAGGTAAAACTGCTATGAAGATGACTTATCAACCCAAAAAGAGAAAGAGAAATAAGGTACACGGCTTCAGGAAGAGAATGGCTACAAAGAACGGCCGCAACGTTCTCAAGAGAAGACGCAATAAGGGCAGAAAGAGACTCGCTGTCTGATAGATTAGCGGGTTTTTAGCGTAAGGCTATTTGCATGGGCGAGAAACAGAGGACGGATTTGCAGCTCAACACGCTTAAAAAGAACAGAGAATTCAGTCTCGTATATCAGAGAGGCAAGTCATATGCGACAAAAAACCTTGTGCTTATCTGCTTAAACAGAAAATACGGCGGCATAAGAGCGGGTTTTTCCGTCAGTAAAAAGGTAGGATGCAGCGTCGTCAGGAACAAGCTGCGGCGCAGGCTCAAGGAGAGTATGCGCACTATCCTGCCCGAGCTTGAGGGCAGCTGTCATCTTATCTTTGTCGCAAGAAAGCCCGCGGCGGACGCCGAATATAAGCAGCTCAATGCGGACATGCGATATCTTTTAAAAAAGGTCGGACGGCTTTGAAAAAGTTTCTGGGCGCTGTTTTTATAGCCATAATACGCTTTTATCAAAAGGCGATCTCGCCGTACTTTCCGGCGTGCTGCCGATTTCGCCCCACCTGCTCGCAATACGCGGTGACGGCGATAAAGAGGTTCGGCCCATTTAAAGGCGGGCTGATGGCCTTAAAGAGAATACACAAATGCAGCCCCTTTTTTGAAGGGGGATATGATCCCGTACCCCTGCCCGATAAACCGAAGGGGCAAGAGGACGGCACGGAGGACAATACGTGAATTTTTTAAACGACAACTTTATTTCCGAGGGCATAGTTCTCGTCTTTAAGTGGTTTTTCAACTTCCTGGGCGATTACGCAGTTGTCCTGATAATTCTCACGATCATCATCAAGCTGATCACTCTTCCGCTGGATCTTAAACAGAGATCTTCTACGAGGAAGATGAGCATGATCAGCGCCGAGGTCCAAAGCATTCAAAAGAGATATGCAAACAACCCCGACCAGATGAACAAAAAGGTGAACGAGCTGTATAAGGAAAGAGGCGTCAGCCCCATGGCAGGCTGCTGGCCCATGCTCGTCTCCATGGTGCTATTGTTCGCATTTTACGGTGCGCTCAGGGTTATCGCCTCTGAGCAGACTATTTCTATATATCTGCGCGCGCTTCAGGATGGAGCAGAGAATGTTAAGCTCCCGAGTATGCTTTGGGTTAAAAACATGTTCCAGGCCGATAACGGAATGACGAGCGTACTGCCCAAGGCGGATGCGTTCCTCTCCTTTATCCAGCAGAACGCGAACTACATCACGCCCGGCGCGATGAAGAGTCTTGTGGACGGAGGACTATTAAACCTCTCGAGCGGCACGATGCAGATAGGCGCTCAGTATGAAACCGTGCGCGCGGCGATATTGACCGCGAACGGCTGCATGGAGGGCGGCAAGGAGATTTTCAACAACGGCTGGTTCGTGTTCCCCATACTCTCGGCGGGTCTGCTCTTCCTACAGCAGAAGCTCACCGAAAAGCTGGGCGGCGCGCCCGCAGCGCAGATGGATAATCAGCAGAGCAAGATGATGATGTACATGTTCCCGCTTATATCCGTAATGATCTGCTTATCTTCAAACGCGATGTTCGCGCTTTACTGGGTGATGAGCAGTGTGCTCGCGATAGCGCTCACCGTGGGAACCTCGCTTTACTACAAGCATAAGGACAAGAATAAAGAGATAACTGCGGAAAACTTCCGCAAATGATCGAAAGGACAGGCTATGACAGAGGTCAAGAGCATAGAAGTCAAGGGAAAGACGCTTGACGAGGCTATATTCACTGGTCTTACCCAGCTCGGTTTGGGCATAGATCAGGTCGAATATGAGATAATAAAGGAAAATACAAAGGGCATCTTCGGCATCGGCAGGAGCGTCACCATCCGCATGAGCGAGAAGCAGACGCTCACGGGCGACGCGGAGCAGTTCTTAAACGGACTGTTCAAGCTCATGGGCACTCCCGCAAAGGCGGAGGTGGATGAGACGGAGGACGCCATAAACATAGAGCTTACGGGAGACTCGACCGGTATGCTCATAGGCAGAAGGGGCGAGACGTTGGACGCGCTTCAATACCTCACCGGTCTTGTGGTGAACAAGGGCAGGGAGGACTACAAGCGAGTCGCCATCGACACGGAGAACTACCGCAAGAAGAGAGAGGAAACTCTTGTAAAGCTGGCTAAGCGCATCGCGGGCAAGGTCGCGCGCACGGGTAAAAAGGTCGTTTTAGAGCCTATGAACCCATATGAGCGCAGGATATTACACGCCACGCTCCAGAGCGACCCCAAGGTCGAGACTATCTCCGAGGGTGAAGAGCCTTATCGCCGCGTAGTTATTAGAAAGAAGAGATCCTGAAGCACTTTTGGGATTATATAGGGAAAAGAATGTTTTTTAGAAAGAGGGCTGGGGGCCGATATGCCCTTGGCTCTTTTTCATCGGGTAATATTATGGAAGAGACTATTTGCGCATGTGCGACCGCGCCGGGAAACGCGGGCATTGCGATAATAAGATTGAGCGGGCCGAAGTCGCTCGAGATATTGGGTCGTATTTTTAAAAAGAAAAGCGAGGGGTTTACGCCGAGATATATGTATTTGGGCGACGTCGTGAGCGAAGGCGAGCTTATCGACCGCGCGCTCGCGGTGTACTTTAAAGCGCCCAACTCGTATACGGGCGAGGACGTCTGCGAGCTGCATCTGCACGGCGGGATGATGTCTCAAAAGTTGACGCTGCGCGCGCTCATAAAGGAGGGAGCCTCCCCAGCCCTGCCCGGCGAGTTTTCAAAGCGCGCGTTTTTAAACGGCAAGATGGACGTATCCCAGGCGGAGGCGGTCGGCTCGCTCATAAGCTCGCTTTCCGAGGGAGGCGCGCGCGCGAGCGCACTTCAGCTCAAGGGCAGCCTGCGCGAAAAGATAGAAAAATTATGCTACAGACTCACGGACTGCATCGCGGCGATAGAGGCGGGCATAGAATACCCCGAGGAGGACATAGAGGAGTCTCTCGCACAGGAGCAGCTGCCCGAGCTTGAGGACATATGTGCGCAGTTAGACGAGCTGATAGCGAGCTATGACCGCGGCAGGATTTTGCGCGAGGGCGCGCAGATAGCAATTGCCGGATTGCCCAACGTCGGGAAGTCCTCCCTATTAAACCGCATTTTGGGCGAGGACAGGGCGATAGTCACGCCCGTCGCGGGGACGACGAGGGACGTGATCGCGGAATATTGCGATTTAGGCGGCGTGCCCGTGCGGTTTATCGATACTGCGGGCATTCGCGAGACGGACGATATGGTGGAGCATATCGGGGTCGAACGCAGTCTGGAGGCGATAAAGTCCTCCGCGCTCGTGCTCATGCTGTTTGACGCGGCGCGCGGCGTGACGCAGGAGGACGTGAACACGCTCGAGCACATAAAATCCGCGGGAGTGCCGTATATCGCAGTGATAAACAAGACGGACGCGGGGGATATCACGGACGAGGTGAGCGCGCTTTTAGGGGATACTCCCTTACAGATATCCGCAAAGACGGGAGAAAATGTGGATAAGCTGCTAAGCGAGATACGCGGGGCGATATGCGCGGACGACTCCACCGCGCAGGGCATAACGATAACGAGCGAGCGGCACTACAAGCTGCTGACGCAGGCGCGGCAGTCCCTTAAAGACGCGATAGACCAGATAGGCATGGGTGTCGATCTTGACTGCATGTCGATAGACCTGCGCGACGCATGGCAGAGCCTGGGCTCGATAACGGGCGAGGCGCTCACGGAGGATATTGTGGACAGGATATTTTCTAAGTTCTGTCTCGGAAAGTGACCTATTGAAAGGAAACAGCAAGATATGATGACATATGACGGCGGAAGCTATGATGTGATAGTCGCGGGCGCGGGGCACGCGGGCTGTGAGGCGGCGCTCGCCTCGGCGAGGATGGGAAAGCATACGCTGCTTTTGACGATAAATTTAGACGGGATAGCGCTAATGGCGTGCAACCCCGCGATAGGCGGCACGGCCAAGGGACACCTCGTGAGAGAGGTGGACGCGCTGGGCGGTCAGATGGGGCGCACTATCGACGAGACGTTTATACAGATAAAAATGCTCAACACCGCCAAAGGCCCCGCCGTTCAGTCACTGCGCGCACAGGCGGATAAAAAGGCGTATCAGGCGAGCATGAAGCGCACGTTGGAAAACACGGATAATTTGGAGGTGCGCCAGGCGGAGGTCGTCTCGCTCATAGAAAAGGGCGGGAGGATATGCGGCGTGGTGACGGCGTGCGGCGCGCGGCTGATGTGCAGGGCGCTCGTGCTGGCGACGGGGGTGTATCTGGAATCGCGCTGTATTATAGGCGAATACAGCTATGAGGGCGGCCCCTCCGGACTCATGCGCGCAAGCGGACTTTCGCACGTGCTGAAGGACTTCGGCTATGAGCTTAGGCGGTTTAAGACGGGCACGCCCGCGAGGGTGGATGCGCGCAGCATAGATTTTTCAAAGACTACGCCCGAATACGGCGACGAAAAGATAGTCCCGTTTTCGTTCATGAGCGGCAGGATAGAGCGCAAACAGGTCCCATGCTATCTCACGTACACAAACGCGCATACCCATGAGATAATAAGAGAGAATCTGCATAGAAGCCCGCTTTTCAGCGGAAATATAAAGGGAACGGGGCCGAGGTATTGCCCCTCCATAGAGGACAAGGTCGTGAAGTTCCCGGATAAGGAGCGCCATCAGCTCTTTTTGGAGCCGGAGGGGCTGAACACCAACGAGATATACGTTCAGGGCATGAGCTCGTCTCTGCCTGAGGAGGTTCAAATCGCGCTTTACCGCACGGTGCCCGGTCTGGAGAACGCGCGGTTCATGCGCACGGCGTATGCGATAGAATACGACTGCATAAATCCGCTGCAGATGGATGCGTCTTTGGCGACAAAGCACCTGGGCGGGATATTCACCGCCGGTCAGATAAACGGAACGTCCGGTTATGAGGAGGCGGCGGCGCAGGGCATTGTCGCGGGGATAAACGCCGCGAGGTATATCGAGCAGGAGCCACCCGTCATTTTAGGCAGAGACATGGCGTATACGGGCGTGCTCATAGACGACCTCGTCACAAAGGGAACGAATGAGCCTTACAGGATGATGACCTCGCGCGCGGAATACCGCCTGCTTTTAAGGCAGGATAATGCGGACGAGCGATTGACGGACATCGGGCGAAGCGTGGGGCTGGTTGACGACGAGCGCTATGACATCTTTATGAAAAAGCAGGAGGCCGTCCAAAAAGAGATAGAACGCCTGGGCGGGATAAACGCAACCATGGGCGAGGAGTTGGACGAATTTCTTAAAAAGAGAGGACAGCAGCCCGCCTCGCGCTCACTGCCGTTAAGCGAGCTGTTAAAGCGCCCGGGAATATCATATGAGGATCTATCCGAGCTTGCGCCCATGCCCGAGATGGATGACGCCGCCGTGCGCAGCGTGGAGACAAAGATAAAATACGAGGGCTACATCAAAAAACAGCAGTCCGCAGTGGAAAAATACCGCGCGATGGAGACAAAGCTACTGCCCGAGGACATCGACTATTCGCAGATCGCGGGGATAAGGCTGGAGGCGAGGCAGAAGCTGAACGCCGTCCGCCCGAGAAGCGTGGGTCAGGCGGCGAGGATATCCGGAGTATCGCCCGCGGACATATCCGTATTGATGGTATACCTCGAAAAGAGAAGGAGACAGGGATGACGCGAGATTTTTTTGACGAGCTGGAAAAATGCGGCTTAGGCTATTGCGCGGACAAAATGGCGGAATATGCCGAGCTGGTTTTAAAGGTAAACGAGCATATGAACCTCACGCGCATAACCGACCCTAAGGAGATGGCGGTAAAGCACTTTGCGGACTCCGCGCACCCCGATATTTTGGCGCTCATCCCAAAAAACGCGCGTATTATAGACGTGGGCACGGGCGGGGGCTTTCCCGGAGTACCCATAAAGCTCGCGCGGGAGGACGTCGACATGACGTTTATGGAATCCGTGGGAAAGAAGCTGGAATTCGTCAAAAATGCGTGTGAAAGCATGGGCATAGAGGGCGAGTTCATATGCGCCCGCGCTGAAGAGACGGCGGATTTGAGAGAAAGATTCGACGTATGCGTATCGCGCGCGGTCGCGGCGCTGCCTGTGCTTTTGGAGCTGTGCTCCCCCCTCGTCAAGGTGGGCGGCATCGTTTTGGCATACAAGGGTGCAAACGCGGATGAGGAAATAGCCGCGGCAAAGAGCGCCGCCGCAAAGCTCAACCTTTCGCTTATAAAAAAACAGCCCGTGAACACCCCCGGCGCGGAGCACTGCGTGCTTGTCTATAAAAAAACCGCGCCCACGCCCAAGGCATATCCGAGGAGGTTTGCTCAAATTAAAAAACACAACCTTTAGGCATTCAAAAAGCACTGTCCTTTCGCCTTCGTCGCAGCAAGCGGTATTGTCATGCAGCCGCGTGAACGCGACTGCAAAGACTAATAACGCTGCTGCTCCTCTTTCCAAAAAAAGCTCGCTTACGCTACCACTTTTTTGGAGCCCTGTTGCGACAGCCCTTGTCGGCGTACTACATGTACAGCCGACTGCGGGCTGCTTGAAAAATGACGAAAATCCAGCACATTTTGAAAGCCTGTTATCGATGTAGTTTTTCAAAACAGGTTTTGAAAAACGCAGGGTACGCTGTCATTAAACAGCGAAAATTCGAATTTATAATTAGGTATCGCGTCCGGCAAGCCTTTCGGACGCGATGATTTATACGCAAGTCTTTCGTCTTGTTCTTTGATTATAAAGCGAGCTTTTAGGCGACGTGCGGCTTAGTTTTTGCGGCCTTCGGCCGCAAAAACTAAGCCCGCCCAATCCCCGCCCCCCTGCGGGGGGGCGGGGATTGGGCGGGCACTTTCAGCCGCCTTTGGCGGCTGAAAGCTGCGCCGCGCATGTACGTATGAGTTAAAGCTTTTTGAATTCAGCGAGACGGCGTGTCGGGTTTAATTTAAAATGGAGCTTTGCGTAAGCAAAGCAACCTAATTATTCAACTTGCATAGGATTTTACTCCTTTAAACTCAAGCGCACAAACTTCTCTTCCCCTCCCCGTTTTTCGCCATTACTTCTTATATATTACTTGCGCCCTTGGGCGCACTTTCCCCTCCTGCCGCGCAAATTTTTCTTTTCAAACCCACCCGTTTATTATATAATAAAAGTTGTTATTAATTTTGTACTGTCTGGAGGAAGGATGTCTCTTTCTATCGCGCCGCTGTATTCAAGCTCCAGCGGCAACAGCACCTATATAGGCTCGCAAAAAACGGGAATACTCATAGATGCGGGGCTTTCGGGGAAGTACATCTTCTCCGCGCTCGAGCAGCTCGAAATAGAAAAATCATTCATAAAGGCGATACTGGTCACGCATGAACATGCCGACCACATAAAGGGCGTGGGCGTCGTTTCGAGAAAGCTGGATATCCCCGTATATGCGAACGAGGCAACGTGGGATGCCATGAACAAAAAAATAGGCGAGGTCTCCCCCAAAAACCGCATAGTGATTGGGAAGGAGGATTTCTTCATAGACGATCTTTTAATAACGCCCATTCCGCTTTTTCACGACGCCGCCGACCCGACGGGCTATTCCGTGTGCGCGGGCGATCGCAAGGTCTGCGTGATAACGGACACGGGCAAGGTCTCAAAGGCGATGCTCGCGCTCGCACAGGGGGCGCAGGTCGCGCTGATAGAATCCAACCACGACGTGCGCATGTTAAAGTGCGGGAGCTATCCCTATGAGCTCAAGCGGCGCATACTCTCCACGCATGGGCATCTTTCAAACGAGGACTGCGCGGCATTCGCGATAGACCTCGTGAGGCAGGGCGTAAAGGGCATACTTCTCGGGCATCTTTCAAAGGAGAATAACTTTGAAGAGCTGGCGTATAACACGGTGAGCGATGCGCTTTTATCCGCGGGCATCTGCCCCGGGCGGGATGTTGCGATAGCGCTCGCGAAAAAATACGAGGTATCGAGGCTTATAACCATATGATTAAGCTGAGGATAATAAGCGTGGGGCGAATGAAGGAGAAATACTGGCTCGCGGCGCAGGATGAATATTTAAAGCGATTGAAGCGATTTGCGCAGGTCGAGGTAGTCGAGCTGCCCGATCTGCCCACGCCGGACGACCCGACGGACGCCGAGCGCAGGCAGGTATTAAAAAAAGAGGGCGAAAGGGTGCTTAACGCGATGCGCGGGTTTGATATCGTGTGTTCCCTCGCGATAGAGGGAAAGCAGTACGACTCCCCCGAGTTGGCTAAAGCGCTGGGCGCGCATTTCGACATGGGAAAAAGTATCTGCTTTATAATCGGCGGGTCGCTGGGATTGGATGATGAGATAAAGCGCAGGTCGGATATGCTGATCAGCTTTTCACGGCTCACGCTGCCCCATCGTCTCGCGAGGATAGTGCTTTTAGAGCAGCTTTTCCGCTCGTTTAAAATACTGGGCGGCGAGAGCTATCATAAATAAATATAAAAAATGCAGGCCGAAAACGGTCTTTTCGAAAGGAGCTACTTATGGCTGAGGATGTGATCTCAAGAAATTTTTTAGAGGAAATAATAGAGGGCGATCTCGAATCCGGGAGAGAAAACCACGTTTTAACGCGCTTTCCCCCCGAGCCTAACGGATATCTTCATATAGGACACGCGAAGTCCATATGCATAAATTTCGGTCTTGCGAAGAAGTACGGCGGAAAATGCAACCTGCGCTATGACGACACCAACCCCTCTAAGGAGGACGTCGAGTACGTCGAGTCCATCGAGCGGGACATAAAGTGGCTGGGCTTTGACTGGGCGGGCAAGTATTTCGCGTCCGATTACTTTGACTTCATGTACGAAAAGGCCGAGCTGCTCATAAAAAAGGGTCTCGCGTTCGTATGCGACCTGAACGCAGACCAGATCAGGGAAATGCGCGGAACGCTCACCGAGCCGGGTAAGGAAAGCCCGTACAGGAACCGCTCCGTCGAGGAAAATCTCGAATTATTCAGGCAGATGCGCGCGGGCAAGTTTGCAGACGGAGAAAAGGTGCTTAGGGCGAAAATAGACATGACCTCCCCCAACTTCAACATGCGCGACCCCGTTATCTACAGAATAATGCACGCGAAGCATCACCGCACGGGCGACAAGTGGTGCATCTATCCCATGTACGACTTTGCGCACCCGCTCGAGGACGCCTATGAGCATATCACTCACTCCATATGTACGCTGGAGTTTGAGGATCACCGTCCGCTATACGACTGGGTCATCAAGAACTGCGAGTGCGATCCCGCGCCCCATCAGTATGAATTCGCGCGCCTGGGTCTCACTCAGACGATAATGAGCAAGAGGTATTTAAAAAAGCTCGTGGAGGAGGGCGTCGTTTCCGGCTGGGACGACCCGAGAATGCCCACCATCTCCGGACTGCGCCGCAGGGGATATACGCCCGAGGCGATAAGGGATTTCTGCGAGAGGATAGGCGTGGCTAAGGCGAACAGCGAGGTCGACGTGCGCCTGTTAGAGCATTGCGTCCGCGAGGATTTGAACGCGCGCGCGCCCAGACTCATGGCTGTGCTTCGCCCGATAAAGCTCGTCATAGACAATTATCCCGAGGATAAGACGGAAATGATGACGGCGGAGGACCTCCCCGGAAGCGAGAGCACGCATGAGGTTCCTTTCTCGCGTGAGCTGTATATCGAGCGTGAGGACTTCATGGAGACCGCGTCCAACAACAAGTATTTCCGCCTCGCGGTGGGAAAAGAGGTGCGCCTGAAGAATGCGTATATCATAAAATGCACGGGCGTGGAAAAGGACGAAAACGGCGAGTATATGCTCATCCACTGCGAATATGACCCGCTCTCCGCGACGGGCGACGTTAATGCGTCGAGAAAGGTCAAGGGCACTCTGCATTGGGCGGACGCCAAGACCGCCGTTCCCGCGAAGGTCAGGATGTACGACTATCTGTTAAAGGAATTCGATGGCGTGAATAAGGACTTCATGGACAGGCTCAACGAGAACTCTCTCGAGGTGTTAGATGCGTTCATCGAGCCGCAGATATTGAAGGCAAATGCGGGCGACCGCTTCCAGTTCATGCGCATGGGCTATTTCTGCGCGGATGAAAAGGAGTTTACGCCGGATAACATAGTGATTAACAAGATAGTATCGCTCAAGGACAGCTTTGCCAAGGCGATGAAATAAGGAGAAGCAATGAGAGTAAGAACGAGATTTGCGCCCAGCCCCACGGGATATCTGCATATAGGCGGGTTGAGGACGGCGCTTTATGCATGGCTTTATGCCAAAAAGAACGACGGCGACTTCATATTGAGAATAGAGGACACGGACAGAAACAGGCTGGTGGACGACGCCTGTGAGATAATCTACCGCACTATGAAGGACACGGGCCTCACATATGACGAAGGTCCGGATGTGGGCGGCGATTACGGCCCGTATATCCAAAGCGAGCGCAAGGACATCTATAAGAAATACGCCGAGGAGCTGGTCGAAAAAGGCGCGGCATATTACTGCTTCTGCACGAAGGAGCGCCTGGACGCGATGCACGAGGAGGCAAAAAGGAACGGTCAGGTCGCGGCGAAATACGACAAGCACTGCTTAGCGCTCTCAAAGGAGGAGGTCGCGGCGAAGCTGGCGGCGGGCGAGCCGTATGTCATCCGTCAGAACATCCCCACGGAGGGCGAGACGGTCTATGAGGACATGGTCTATGGCAAGATAACCGTACCCATGAGCGAGCTGGAGGACAACATCCTTTTAAAGAGCGACGGCTGGCCGACATATAACCTCGCGAACGTAATTGACGACCATCTCATGGGCATAACGCATGTTATAAGGGGCATAGAGTATTTATCCTCAACGCCCAAATACAATCTGCTGTATGATGCACTCGGGTGGGAGCGCCCGAAATACATCCATCTTCCCCCCGTCATGAAGGACGCAAAGCGCAAGCTCTCAAAGAGATACGGCGACGCGTCATATGAGGATTTTATAAAGAAGGGCTATTTAAAAGAGGCGATTTTAAACTATATCGCGCTTTTGGGCTGGTCTCCCTCGTCGAATAAGGAGATATTCACGTTAGATGAGCTGGCGCAGGAGTTTGACCTTTCGGGCATATCCAAGTCGCCCTCCATTTTCGATAACGACAAGTTGACGTGGATGAACGCGGAGTACATCCGTGCGCTCGACCCTGCGGACTTTGAAAACCGCGCGAAGCCCTATCTCGATGAGGCGCTGGACGGCGGGTTTGACTACTCGCTCATATGCTCGCTCATTCAGCCCCGTCTTGAGACGCTCGCGCAGATCCCCGAAAAGGTCGCGTTTTTAAAGGAAATGCCCGATTACGACCTTTCGCTCTTCTTCCACAAGAAGATGAAGACCTCCGCCGAGACGGCTCTGCCCGCGCTGGAGGCGGCGTATGACGCGCTCAAGAGCTTAGACGACTTTTCGCCTGAGGGCGTACACGACACGCTCCTCCCCTTAGCAGCGCAGATGGGCATAAAGAACGGACAGCTGCTCTGGCCCGTGCGCGTGGCGATATCCGGCGTGGCCGTGACCCCCGGCGGCGCAACCGAGATCGCCGCTCTTTTGGGCAAGGACGAGACTCTGAGACGGCTTGAGGTGAGCATGGAAAAGCTCAAAAATATGTAAGATATCGGTAGTTTTAGACCCGCTCTTGCGTCAAATGCAGGAGCGGTTTTTTTGTGCCTGAGGGCGTAATTAATAATGAAGGACTTAATAATTAATAACGGGATAATATGGTGCGGGAATGATGGTATGTGCGCTTGAGTTTTTTTAGTGTACAACATTTCGAGATAGAACAGAGCTCCCGAAAAGGTGGTAGCGACAGTGAGCCGTCGCGAGGGCGTTTACAACTTAAGCATGTGAACCGAGAATGCCTCTTCGGTACGCTCGCTTTATAATCGCATATCATGCATTTGAGCCTATCGTATAAAAAGATAAGTGATTATCATCTAAAAAAACTGTACTTTTCATGCATTATAGTGGTATAATATATATATCAAGAACTATAAGCAATTATTAGCATCTATTTAGGAGGATTTTTATGGACAACAATTATAAGTTTAACCCTGAAACTGGCGAACCCATTGTCAACGAGACTGCTTCTGAGCAGCCCGTCTATACTGCGCCTGAACAACCTATCGAAAATGCAGCGCCGCAGTACGATGCAGCCCCGCAGTATCAGACGCCCGCTGAACCTACCCCCGCTCCTACGACATCCAAGGGAAAAGCGATTGCAGGCATGATTGTTGCGATATGCGGCTTATGCCTCAGCTGGCTTGGTATATCTTTCTGCTGGCCGGGTATATTCTCTCTCGCTGCTTCCATAGTCGGATGGCAGCTTTCGAAGGGTCTTGCGCCTTTCTCCAAGGTTGGAAAAATCTGTGGTATTATAGGCATGATATTGTCTATATTATTTATGATTATCGGACTGATACTCGTCCTTGTTGTTGCTTCAAGCGGAGGAGTTGAGGCTTTTGATGAGCTTGCTCGCTCGATGTATTAATTGGCAGCAACAAAACTAAAGGAAAAAATGGATAACAATTATAAGTTTGACCCGATGACCGGCGAACCTATCGTCAGGGAAACCGTTTCCGAGCAGCCCGTTTCGGAGCAGCCTATCTACACAGCGCCCGAACAGCCGGCGCAGGGCGAAGCGCCTCAGTACGACGCAGCACCTCAGTACGACGCAGCTCCGCAGTACGATGCAGCTCCGCAGTACAACGCAGCTCCCCAGTACGACGCAGCTCCCCAGTACGACGCAGCTCCCCAGTACGACGCGCCGCAATACAGCGCGCCCTCGCAGCCCGCTCCCGAAAACTCTCGCGGCAAGGCTATCGCGGGTATGTCCATGGCGATCGCGTCCTGCGCATTCTGCTGGATGGGCATTTATTGGGGATTTTTAGGCGCGCTTCCCATCGTCGCGGCTATCCTCGGCAAGCAGTTCTCCGCAGGCGTTCCGCCGTTTGAAAAGACGGGCAGGATTTGCGGAACGATCGGCCTTATCGCCTCTATCGTGTGCGCGGCGATCGGATTTGTTGTGTTTATAGTAGATATGCTTTAAGAGTGATGTAATCGGCATGTCGGGGGATATTTCATATTTATCCTCCGGCCCGCCTAAAAATTTTCGATTGGCTTAAAAAGTGTTTTAAATCGCTTGACATATCGAGCGGTAAATGCTAAAATAATTTTTGTGGAATGAAGAGTTCCGAATATGGGGGTATGGCTCAGTTGGTAGAGCGCCTCGTTCGCAACGAGGAGGCCAGCGGTTCGAATCCGCTTATCTCCACCAAAAACCGACAAATCGCTAAGATTTGTCGGTTTTTACTTATTCACTATTCACTTTTCACTCTTCGCTAAAAAAACCGATATTCTGGAAAGTTATAAGAGGATAAAGCTGTATAAAAAATTGTAGTTTAAACCATTGTGTGAAATAGCTTCGCTGTGAAATACGCTTTCAGCGTGTTTTGGCGGATTTCATTTCACTTTCCGCGCCGCGGAAAATTTCACAAAAGCGATAGGCTTTTATTTCACCGCGCGATAGCGCGATTTCACTTTTTTAAGAATGCTTTTTCCGACTTTTCAAAACACAGCTTATCTCGCAACACATCATTAGAGTTTCACGTGGAACAATCGGCGGATGGATAACGGTTTGTCATGCCGAATACAGTCGTTTGATTTTGCAAAGAGCATCTTTTATGCGCTCCGGTATTGACATGCTCTTTCTGTTTTGATAAAGTGATGCCGGATAGACGGCAGCGTCACGCACAGGAAAGTAGGAGCTTTAGCTCCCTGCGGAATTCGCGCCGTCTATTCTTCTGTTGTTTTTTGCAAGAATACTTGAATTTTCCCGCTAATTCGAGTAAACTAACATTGTTGACGGAGAGAGCGCTATGGTTTGCATTTTGCGAATCCCCTAACGCTGAGACCTCTGCCGATTTTTGTGCCTGTTTATTTCTGCCTATCGCGATACTTCCCAAAATCGACATCCGCAAGCATTACAATACTTCCCTTTTGTGCATTTTTTTGAATTTCTTCCGCGTCGGAGGCGCAGGGCAGCTGTTCGCCGTCCTCCAGCATGTCTATTCCCACGGCCGCTATAGCGTCCCTTGCCATTTCCATCGCGTCGGCAGTGTCCGCTCCCTGCGTGTTTATGTCAAAATCGGGGACGTACACCACGATTTGTCCGCTCCCCTGCGTCATGATTACGGGGTAAGATTTTTTCATTTCAATACCTCTCTTGCTCTTTACTCTTTTGTGGTAAAATAGTTGCGCAAAGATGAGTGTGGGCAGGTACCGCTCATCATTGTCGGGTTACTCTTCTAACAGAGCTTTAATCTTTTCCTTTGCCTCGTCAAGGCTCTTGCTGCTCTCAATAAGCGCGAGTATCATTTTCAAAAATACAGTCATCTGCTTGTCGGTCATCCCCTCATCTGCTTCGGTGTTGTCCGCATTTTGCTCCGATAATGCCGCCAAATAGCCGGAAAGCGCCTCGTAGGCGTTAGCCGTTGTCTCCTCTATGCTGCCTCCGTAGGTGTGGCAGCCGGGCAAGTCCGGAAACTCCACCCAATATGAGCCGTCCTCTTTATGAAAAATTGCCGAAAATGTTTTGTCCATTGCTGTTTCCTCCTTTTCTTGTATTTTTATTATAGAGCATGATAATGCGATTATCAACACCATAAAGGGACATGTTACTTGACATTTATGCGCATCGTGCGCATAATGTTTTTGAAGTACAGAATAGGAGTTTTTGAATTATGAAGCTGATATACCCCGCTGTCCTCTACCCTTTTCGAGATAAATCCGGCGGATATACCATAGAAATTCCCGACCTTTCCGGCTGTGTGACCGAGGGAGCTGACCTCGCTCAAGCGCTCGCCATGGGCGTCGATGCCGCGTGCGGCTGGGTGCTTGACGAGCTTGAGCGCGGAAATCCCATCCCCCCTGCGTCCAAGTACAAAGATATAACCCCGCGGAAGGGCGGAATGGTCAACCTGCTCGTTCTCGATATGGATGCATATGCCGAAAAATACGGCAATAAGACCGTGCGCAAAAATCTGACCATCCCCGCATGGCTCAACACCGCTGCGGAGGCAAATAATGTCAATTTTTCCGCTGTGCTTCAGGATGCACTCGTCAAAATGCTGCATATAACCGAATGATATTATCCGGTGTCTGCGCTTAATTATCCCGTCATTTCCCGCGCGCGGATATGAAGGATGAGCAAACAATTGCGGTTTTTCGTGCAAAAATAAATTTTAGTAAACGTACAATATAAAACAAAACGATTGACACACGGGTAAAAAAGCTATAAAATAAACAATAGATATGTGTAATTGGCTATTACCTTAGAGTCGATTTTATATATTAGAAAGTAAAAATTTAATACGGCGGTTTTATGACCGCTTAGGAGGTGTTGGTTAGTTTGGATGCTTTATGGTATATCCTTGTAGGCGTCGGTTGCCTCGCCATAGGCCTTGTAGTAGGCTTTATGTACAGGAAAAACATCGCCGAGAAGAAGATAGGCCGTGCCGAAGAATCCGTAGCCCTCATGATTGAGGATGCCTCTAAAAAGGCGGAGACGATCAGGAAGGAAAACGTCCTTCAGGCAAAAGAAGAGATCCACAAGCTTAGAGCAGAATTTGACAAAGAAACTAAAGAAAGACGCAATGAACAAAACAAGCTCGACCGCAGGCTGACTCAGAGAGAGGAAAACCTCGAGAAGAAATACGAGGCTGCGGAGCAAAAGGAAGAACAGCTTAATAAAAAGCTCAAGGAAGTGAGCGACCTCAAGGAGGATATCCAGAAGGCGCATAAGCGCGAGATGGAGGAGCTTGAGCGCATAGCCGAGCTCACCCGCGACGAGGCTAAAGAGCTGCTTTTGGAAAAAGTCGAGCAGGAGGCTCGCCATGATATGGCGGTCATGCTTCGCGATATTGAGACCAAGGCAAAGAGCGAAGCGGAAAAGAAGGCAAGACACATCGTTTCTCTGGCTATACAGAGATGTGCGGCCGACCACGTTGCGGAGTCTACGGTGTCCGTAGTAAACCTCCCCAACGACGAAATGAAGGGGCGTATAATCGGCAGAGAGGGCAGGAATATCCGTGCGCTCGAAACCGCTACCGGTATAGATTTGATAATCGATGACACTCCCGAGGCTGTTATCCTTTCGGGATTTGACCCTGTCAGGAGGGAAATCGCGAGGATAGCGCTCGAGAAGCTCATCATCGACGGCAGGATACATCCCGCGCGTATCGAGGAAATGGTAAACAAGGCCAAAAAGGAGGTCGACCAGCAGATAAAGGAGGCGGGCGAAAACGCCGCTTTCGATATGGGCATACACAACCTCCATCCCGAGCTGATAAAGCTCTTGGGAAGGCTGCGCTACCGCACGAGCTACGGGCAGAATGTATTAAAGCATTCGCTCGAGGTCGCGAACCTCGCCGCGACTATGGCCGCGGAGCTGGGCGCAGATGTAAAGCTCGCAAAGAGGGCGGGTCTGCTGCATGATATCGGCAAGGCTATCGATCATGAGGTCGAGGGGCCGCATGTGCAGATAGGTGCAGATGCCGCAAAGAAATATAGAGAAAACGCCGACGTCGTTAACGCAATAGCCGCGCATCACGGCGATGTTGAGGCAAAGACGGTCGAGGCGGTCCTTGTGCAGGCGGCGGACGCCATTTCCGCGGCAAGGCCGGGCGCAAGGAAGGAAACCTTGGAAAATTATGTAAAGCGTCTTGAAAGTTTAGAGGAAATTGCAAATTCATTCGCGGGGGTTGAGAAATCCTTTGCCATTCAGGCGGGTCGTGAGGTCAGGATAATAGTTAAGCCGGACGACATCGACGACGCGGGAACGGCGCTCATCGCGCGCGATATATGCAAGAAGATTGAAAACGATCTCGATTATCCCGGACAGATAAAGGTAAATGTCATCAGGGAGACAAGGTCTGTAGATTACGCAAAGTAATGGATTTTGGCGGCTGTCTGATTTTTAGCGGCCGCCTTTTTATCAAAAATACGCAAATAACGTGCATATGATGCGATAAATTCGAGTTTTTTTAAAAAAAGACTTGTTTTTTGCATTGCGTATGCTATAATAGTAGTTGCGATTTTACCAAGAAGGGGTGAAAACTATGAAACAGAACATACATCCTGCATATGGCGAATGTAAGGTTACCTGTGCTTGCGGCGAAGTATTTTACACAGGCTCTGTAAAGAAGGAAATGAAGGTGGATATTTGCTCCAAGTGCCATCCTTTCTTCACAGGCAAGCAGAAGTTAGTCGATACTGGCGGCCGTGTCGATCGTTTCAAGAAGAGATACGGTATGAAGTAAGCAGCAAAAAAACACAGACCGCTTTGGTCTGTTTTTTTGCATACGGATTTTTTACCGAAGGATAAACTGGGAGAAATTCGTAAGCTTGATAAAATATTTTCAAACGTACTTCATAATTATCCGCTATTATATATGTAGCTTTTTGTAAAAAGGAGAAAAATATGGCCAAAGACCATGAGATAAAATACTGTCAGATCGGCGGGCAGGGCGTCTTAGAGGGCGTCATGATGCGCGCGCCGGAAAAGAGTGCGCTTGCGGTGCGCCGTGCGGACGGCTCGATAGCCACTAAGGTTTGGGACACCAAAAAGATAACCAACAAGTTTCTGCGCCTGCCTCTTGTGAGGGGCGTGGTCAGCCTTGTGGATTCTATGTACTCGGGCGTAAAGATAATCTCCGACTCCGCGCGGCTGTATGACGAACAGGATGTCGAGAGCTATGAGCCCAATGACTTTGAAAAGTTCATCGCGAAAAAGACGGGCAAGGACGCGATGAGCGTGATGATGCTTTTCGCCGTGATAATCGCGCTCGTGCTTTCCGTGGGGCTGTTCTTCTTCCTGCCTCAGCTTTTGATATCGGCGCTAAATCCCATAATCACCAGCCCGCTTTTGAGGGTGCTCGTAGAGGGCGTGATAAGAATACTCATTTTCATAGGCTATCTGCTGCTCTGCACGCTCATGAAGGATATCAAGCGCGTGTTTATGTATCATGGAGCGGAGCACAAGACCATAGCCTGCTATGAGGCGGGCGAGCCGCTGGACGTCGAGCATGCGCGCACCAAGCGCCGCCTGCATCCGCGCTGCGGCACGAGCTTTTTATTGCTCGTCATGATAATCGCGATACTTCTCTATGCGTGCATGGACGTGCTGTTCGGGCTTAACAACAACCTTTGGATAAGAATGGCGACGCGCCTCATCTGCCTGCCCATAATTGCGGGCATATCCTATGAGGTCTTAAAGCTGTGCGCGAAGTATGAAAACTGGTTCACTAAGGCGCTGCGCTGGCCGGGTATGCAGCTGCAAAGGCTGACCACCAAGGAGCCTACCGACGATATTTTGGAGATAGGCATTCTCGCGTTTGAGCTTGCGCTCAACGAAAAGAGCGAGGAGGAGTTGGAAGCGCTCAAGCACAGCTTTGAGCATATAGTACCGGTGGAAGAACAGGAAAAACAGGAAAAACAGGAAAAACAGCCGGTTACGGAGGATGACCCCGATGAAGCTGGGGAGAATTGAAGCGATAAGATATTATAAGGGCTTGCTTTGCGGCATGGGCATGGAGGAAAACGAAGCCGAGGCCGAGGCGAAGCACGCCCTTTCGGCAATAATAGGCTGCGATATAAGCGACCTGTATTTAAAGGGAACGGAGCAGGTGACGGACAATCAGCAGTTCCGCATGAACGAGCTTTTAAAGGAGCGCGAAAAGGGCACGCCCCTCGCGTACATCCTAAACGAGCGCTGGTTCATGGGGCTGCGCTTTTACGTCGACGAAAACGTGCTCATCCCGCGGCAGGAGACGGAGCTTTTGGCGGAGACTGCCATCCAGCTCATGCGCTTTAAGAGCTATTCGACCGTATTAGACCTATGCACGGGCAGCGGCTGCGTCGCGATATCCATCGCGAAGTACAGCAGGGCGGCGGTGAGTGCGGCGGATATATCATCGGCGGCGCTGGATGTAGCAAAGAAAAATGCGCGCGATCTGGGCGTGAATATAAGGCTGGTAGAGGGCGACCTCTTTGAAAATATCCCCGAGCGCTTTGATATTATAACGGCTAATCCGCCGTATATTGCGCAGAATGTGTATGAGGGGCTTATGAGAGAGGTGCGTGAGCATGAGCCCAGGCTGGCGCTCGTCGCGCCGGATAATGGTCTCGCGTTTTACAGGCGCATCGCGGCGCAGGCGGGAGCGCATATGAACGCCGGAGCAACTCTGCTCATGGAGATAGGCGACGAGCAGGGGGAAGCCGTATCGCGAATTTTAAAAGACGCGGGCTTTAATGACGTGCGCATAACCAAGGATTACAGCGGAAACGACCGCCTCGCGAGCGCGGTATTATGAGAAAAATATAAGGGTAGTAAACATGAGAGATAAGCTAAAAAGGCTCAAGAGCCGATATGAGGAGCTCACCGGCCAGATAAGCGACAGCGAGATAATCGCGGATCACGAGAGATGGCAGAAGCTCGTAAAGGAGCATTCCGAAATAGAGCCGATAATCGAAAAATACGACGAGCTGGCCGCGGACGAGGCGCAGATAGCCGAGTTAAAGCAGATGCTGCACGATGAGACGGACGCGGAGATGCTTTCAATGATAAAGGAGGAGCTTTCCGAAAAGGAGCACGCTATCCCCGAGATAGAGAGCGAGTTAAAGCTCATGCTCATCCCCAAGGACCCGAACGACGATAAGAACGTTATATTGGAGGTACGCGCGGGAACGGGCGGTGACGAAGCGGCGCTTTTCGGCATGGACCTCCTTCGGATGTATCAGCGCTATGCCGAGCGCAGGCGCTATAAGACGGAGATGTTAACGACCAACTTCACCGAGATGGGCGGAGTTAAGGAGGTCGTCATGCTCATATCCGGAAAGGGCGCGTATTCGCGTCTTAAATATGAAAGCGGCGTACACCGCGTTCAGCGCGTCCCCGAGACGGAATCGGGCGGGAGGATACACACATCCGCCGCGACGGTCGCCGTCTTGCCTGAGGCGCAGGACGTGGACATTCAGATAAACCCCAACGACATCCGCTGTGACGTATACCGCGCGAGCGGCAACGGCGGTCAGTGCGTAAACACGACGGATTCCGCCGTGAGGCTCACGCACATCCCCACCGGGCTGGTAGTGACGTGTCAGGATGAAAAATCACAGCTCAAGAACAAGGAAAAGGCGATGAAGGTGTTAAAGAGCCGCCTCTATGACATGGCCGTTTCCGAGCAGGAGCGTGAGCTTGCGGAGAACAGAAAGAGCCAGGTCGGCTCGGGCGACAGGAGCGAGCGCATAAGGACGTATAACTTCCCCCAGGGCAGAGTGACAGATCATCGAATCGGGCTCACACTGTATAAGCTGGACGCATTTTTAGACGGCGATATGGACGAGATCATAGACGCGCTGATATATGCGGACAAAGAGGAAAAGATAAAAGAATAGCTTATGCCGTCAAAAGCACCCGCCCTTCCGCCCTTTTTCTGCGACAGCCCTTGCCGGTGTACTAATATGTACAACCGACTGCGGGCTGCTTGAAAAATGACGAAAAATCAGGCACTTTTGCCAGCATAAGGAATGATAATCATAAAAATAGATAAAATCAATAAAAATCGTATCAGGATAATATAGATGCAGACGGTCATTTATGATTTGAAAACTCAATATGACGAGGGGATGGACGCTGCGGCGCGCGCGATCTGCGCAGGCGAGCTTGTAGCGATGCCCACGGAGACGGTATACGGACTGGCGGCGGACGCCATGAACGCAGACGCAGTCGCGCAGATATTTTCGGTAAAGGGCCGTGCGCAGGACAACCCGCTCATCGTACACATAGACAGAGTCGAGAGCATAGACGAAATAGCGTACATTAGCCCGCTCGCCGAAAAGCTGACCCGCTACTGGCCGGGGCCGCTAACGATGGTGCTCAAAAAGCGGGAGGGAGTGATACCCGACGTGGTGACCTGCGGCATGGACACCGTGGCGATAAGGCTGCCCGCGAGCGAATATGCGCGCGAGCTTATAAGGCGCAGCGGACGCTTCATAGCCGCGCCCTCCGCGAATATCTCGGGAAAGCCCAGCCCCACGCGGGCGGCGCATGTCGCGCATGACTTTTTGGAAAAAATCCCCATAATACTGGATGGTGGAGAGTGCGCAGTCGGTCTGGAATCCACCGTCGTCGCGGCATACGGCGATAAGCCCGTGATACTCCGCCCGGGCGGGATAACGGAGGACATGATAAAAGACGCCGCCGGATGTGTGGAGATATCCCCCGCCGTGCTCAACGGCTTAAAGGAGGGCGAGCGTGCGCAGTCCCCGGGGATGAAGTATAAGCACTATGCCCCCAAGGCACGCGTCGTTATAGCGGACGGCGATACGCGGGAGAGCATATTGCGCACTATCATCCGCCTGTATGACGAATCGCACGACGACCCGCTCATACTCTGCGGGGAGGACGTGGCGAGCTTGCTGGGCGACCGCCGCAAAAGGGCGATAGGCAGAACGCCGCAGGACATTGCGCATCATCTGTTTGATGAGCTGCGCCGAGCGGACGACGAGGATGAAAAATTTTTGATTTTAGAGGCAGTAAAGCCGCAGGGCATTGGCCTTGCCGTGATGAACAGGGCGCTGCGTGCGGCGGGCTTCAAGGTTATAAAGGGTGATTGATATGGAAAACAGGATGGTAATACTATTTATTTGTACGGGCAACACCTGCCGCAGTCCCATGGCGGCGGCGCTCATGCAGCGCGAGCTGGACGCGCGCGGGATAGACGCAAAGGCGCTTTCCGCGGGGATGGGCTTTCCGGGAGAGCCGGTGAGCAAGAACGCGGTCGAGGCGATGAAAAAAAAGGGCATCGACATATCCGCGCACACATCCCAGACGGCGGAGCACATGCTGTTAAACGCGGCGGACATAATACTCACGATGCAGGACGTCCACAAGCAGGTGGTCGAGTTAAGTCACGAAAAATCGCGCGGAAAGACGTTCACCCTAAAGGAGTTCGTGGGTGAGCAGGGCGACGTCCCCGATCCCTACGGCGGCGATCAGGCGGAATACGACGCCTGTGCGGACGAGCTTGAGCGTCTCTGCAAAAAAGCGGCGGATAGGATAGAGAGGGAGAAGTAACTTAATTGATATAATGGAAAAGAGTCTTGTCGGAGGCTCTTTTTCAGACCGCCTAAAAGCCCTGCCCTTCCGCCCTTTTCCTGCGACTCGGCTCAATCGACGTACTATAAGTACGCCTCATTCGCCTCGCTTGAAAAATGACGAAAAATCAGGCCTTTTAGACGGTCTAATATCTAATTATTTATAAAACAAGGAAAACTTAAATGGCAAAATATATTTATCCGGCGATATTTGAAGAGGACGAGGGCAGCATTGCGGTCACGTTTCCCGATCTGCCGAATTGTTTTACTCAGGGAGAGGATGAGCTTGATGCGCTTGAGATGGCAGAAGATGTGTTAAACGCCAAGCTCGTTTTTATGGAGGATAAGAAGCAGGCGATTCCTGTGCCTACGGATATCAAAATGCTAAAGACAGAGGAAGGACAATATGTCTCGCTGGTTGTGGCGGATACCCTTAAATACAGAAAGGTGAACTCAAATAAGGCGGTAAAAAAGACGCTCACGATTCCTTCATGGCTCAATGAAGCGGCAGAAAGTCAATCCGTGAACTTTTCACAGGTATTGCAGGATGCATTGATTCAAAAGATAGGACTTCAGCATTGATTTATAATTAGCCCTTCGGGGCTTTTTTAATTATAGGGAAGGCTTAACTTTAAAAGAGCGGGTAAACGTGGAAAGAAAACAAAACAAGTCGAGAAAGAACAGGCTTCCGAAAAGGTGGTAGCGACAGTGAGCCGTCGCGAGGGCGTTTACAACTTAAGCAGGCGAACCGAGCGTGCCTTTTTGGGATGAAAGGAGCAGCGGCGTTATTAGACAATGAGGTTGCGTTTACGCGGCCTCATGTCAATTACGCTTGCTGCGACGATAGGTTGCTTTGCCTCCGCAAAGCTCCATCTTAGAGATTTGTTCAAGTCAATAGCAGGTTTTTAAAGTCATTATTCAGATTGAGAACTTAGCTCTGTAATTTTTTCTGAAAACCTTGGTTTTCAGACTTTCCCATAAGAGGGCTGCCGCCCCCTCATCCTTCCCCGCAATTCGTTCAGGCTGAAATGCCTGCATAAATGCTTAACTTAGTTTTAGGATATATCATGTTTCACGACAGTGGCGGTCTTAAAATCGCAAGCGATTTTAAGACCGTATACATTATTTTGAGTAAATAGTCATGTTTGTGATTCCCGCTCGATTACAGAAATGTTGGCATAACTTCAATAAGCTGTTGTATGGTTTTTCTTTTGTGCAGCTTGTGACGGTCTTAAAATTATGCTTCGCGATAATTTTACAGACCGTATACTTTAGTTTGTGGGAATAGTCTGGTTTTTGAGCTGCTGTGTCTGTGCGCTAACGCCAAAAAGCTTCATCTCACACGTCCCTGTGCGGCGCAGGTTTTTGCGCGGCTTTGCCGCGCAAAAACTAAGCCCGCCCGCCAAAGGCGGGCGGGCACTTTCAAGCGCGAAACGGCGGGGGCCGTTTCGCGCTTGAAAGCTGCGCCGCACGTCGTCTAACACAACGTACCAGCCGATATTCATATCCTCCTTATATCCTCAATATACTGCGACGGAGTGACTCCCGTCGTCCGCTTAAACGTCTTGCTGAAGTGGTTATAGTTGTTGTAGCCCACCTCCTCCGCGACCTCATATACCTTCTTGTCGCCCTCCGCGAGCATCTTTCTCGCTATGAGAATCCTTATTTCGTTTATATAGTCGATGACGTTCACGCCCGTGTCCTTTTTAAATACGCGTGAAAGATATGAAGCGGTATACCCTAACTTCTCCGCGACGACGTCCAGCCCCAGCGTCCCCTCCGAATAATGCCTGTTTATATACTCTATGGCGACACGCGTTATCTTTGAACAGCCGGAAACGTCTATCACCTGAAGAAGGTCGTCCATCACCGCGTTCATGCACTCCTTCAGCGTCTGCCTGATATCTCTTAAATACTGCGCGTCTATTATCCGCTTGTTTACGGAATCGATATTCAGTCCGCCGTTTATGAACGCCGCGGGGTATTTCATCGCGAGCATGTCCGCTATGGACGTGTACATTATCTTCACCGCTATTACAGAAACATTCGTCTCCATTTTTAGCCTTTCATAGAGCGCGTCCAGCCTGTCTAACAGTCTCGCCAGGCTCGCCCCTAAAATCTGCTCCGTTATCTCCTTTTTCAGCTCGGTTATGTCCTCCGGCAGCTCGTGGGTCACGGGCGTATACTTATACACCTTGCGTTCAGCTGTGAAAAAGCATCGCGCGGCGGCAGCTTCCGCCTGTTGGCGCAGCGTCACCGCCTCCGTCGGTTTTCCAAAATTGCTCAACCCCACGCAATAACCCCTTTGCGCGAGCATCTGCGCCGCCTGTTCTCCCTCCTTTTTTGAGGCTATGACATAGGCCGTCGCGCCCGTTAAGCTGTATGCGGATACCCCCTCAAGCCCGCTCAGCGCCTGCTTTAGCGCATCTCTGTCCCCGTCCGTTATGGCGAGGACGGTTATATCCGCGTTGGTGCAATTTTCAGCCGACGCTCCGCCGAAAAGCAGCGCATCCACCTTGCTTTCGCGCGATATGCTCTCGTTTTTTCCCCGATTCATCGCCCGCGTTATCGTCTCTTTTAGAATTTCTTCATTTATATCGTATTTTAAGATGTAGTCCGACGCGCCGAACACGAACGCCTGCTTGACATAGTGAAAATCCTGATGTGAGCTTAATACTATCGAGCGCACCTCCGGATAATTGAGCATTATCCACTTTAAAAGCTCTATGCCGTCCACCTTGGGCATGACTATGTCCATGAGCACGAGATCCGGCTTAAAGCTCCTTATCATATCCTTTCCCGCCTCGCCGTTGTTCGCCGTCTCGATCTCCGTCATGTCCAGCTTTTCCAGCATCGAAACCAATCCCTTTCTCACAAGGGGTTCATCGTCAACTATCAGTATCCTCATTTTCTTCCTCCATCGCCGGTATCACCATGGTGACTGCCGTTCCCTTACCCATCTCGCTTTTTACGCTCACTCCGTATTCGCGTCCGAAATACATCTTTATGCGCGTGTCGACGTTATTAACGCCTATTCCCATCATGCCCGTCCTCTCCTTGGGCGATTTTAGCATCTGTTCGACCTGCTCGGGCGTCATGCCGCATCCGTTGTCCTTAACGACATATACTATATTTCCGTCCGAAAGGGAGACATCTATGCTCAATAGCCCGCGCCTTTCGCTCATATTTAACCCGTGAAATATCGCGTTTTCCACTATCGGCTGGAGCAGGAATTTCAGCGTCTTATACTTATATGCCCCCTCGTCCACATTCATGCTCACGTCAAAGCCGTCGTCATATCTGAAGCTCTGTACGGTGATATAGTCCTTTATCTGCTCTATCTCTTCTCTTATAGAAATGTACGTCTGGCCCACCCTGATGGTCGATTTAAACAGATTTATCAGCGCGGAGACCGCCTGCTCCGTCCTCTCGTTGCCGTCCAGCTTCGCGCTCCATTTCACCGTATTTAGCGTATTATATATGAAATGCGGATTTATCTGCATCTGCAATATTTCGAATTCCTGCTTATTTCTTATTTCGTTGCTCACGTTTATCTGGTGCATGAGGTTGTTTATCGCGTCCGTAAAGCCCTCATATTCGTCCTTCGTGAGGAAGTTTGACCTTATCGGCGGAAGGCTGTATTCCCTGCCCGGCTCACCGTGCTTTATCGCCTCCGTGACCTCCGTCATGCTCTTTATCGGGCGGGAAAGCAGCGCCGCGATAGTATACGAAAGCGCGAGTATTATGACCACCATCACTCCCGTGAACATCATTATTATCGTCTTGTAATTCGTCGCATTTTTGGTGAGCTGCGTTTCGTTCGTCACGCATACTATATGCCAGCCGGTGTCGGCTATCTCGCGTCCCTCGGTCATATACCTCGTTGCGTTTATCGTCACGCTCTGCCTGCCCGTTTCAAAATATCTGCGCACCGCCTCCCCCACGTCCTGCGTAAGGCTGCCCCTTTGCGCGGCTATTTTTCCGTCGAGGTCTGTCAGCACATACTGCGTGCATTTCACCTCGCTCACTCTTATCCTCTTATAGAATTCCTCGGATGAAAAGTTTATCTTCATCACGGCGCAGTCCGCGGTCCTTTGTCCGGTGGAAATGGGCGCGACGTATGAGCATATTTCCGCCGTCTTTGTGACCGTTTGAAGGTCGTTGTGTTCGGATAAAAAGAAGCTCTCGCCCAAATGCGACGCCCTGCTAAACCACTGCTCATTTTTCGGGAAATAGAGCCTATCCACAGTGTCCGAGTAGTTTACGTAGTGAAATTCTCCCGAGGGATGATAAAGGTACACTGAATCCACCATTTCATTAGATGAAATTGCCGTGCTCAGACGAGTGAAGATAAACTCCGTCCTGTTGATGTAATCTATTGCCTTGTCGAAATCCTCCTCATCCTTGTCGATAAGGCTGCAAAGATATTCATCCGAGGCTATCTCGTCCACAATTCCCTGAAGCTCATCTCGCAGCTCGACTATTCCGCTCTGCGTCTCAGCCATGTTTTCGCGGTTGCTCTGCTTCGCGCTGTCGCGATAGGTCGATTCGAGATTTGCCGCGAGCATGAATCCGAAAAGCATTATTGGCACGAGAAAAAACACCGAAAACAATATAAGCAGCTTGTATTCGAATTTCAGCTTAATGCCCCCTCTTTTTTTCATGCTCATTCCCCGCTAATTTCTGGTAAAAAACTCGTAGTTGCTCTTGTCTATGACGAATACGCCGGTGTCGATGTATGAGGGCGTTCCCGTCACGCCCGCGCTGTCCTTATCGGGGACTATCGAAACGGTCGGATTGTTGTAGTCGTTTAGTATCATCATCGCATAATAGGGCATGAGCGCCGTTTGCTGCATGAGCGTCGCCGTTATCACGCCCTCCTCTATCTTTTTTAGGACGTATGAGCTCCTGTCCATCGCGATTATCTTTATCTTCCCCACCAGATCCAGCTCCTCCACCGCGGCTGCGGCCGCCGCTCCGCCGAAATAGTCCGTACAAAGTATCAGCTCCGTCTCCGGGTGCTTCTTCAAAAGCTCTATCGCCGCCGTATACGCCGTGTCCGTACTCGCCCCGGTATCCACGCTCGCGACGACGTTTATCCCCTGATAGCTGTCAAAGACCTTCATCGCGCCCGCCGTCCTCTCCATATGCAGCTGCATCTCCGGCTCGGTCAATATAGCGACGTTTCCGCTTATGCCGAGCTGGCTTATGGCTATCTTTGCGCCCTTTTCACCAGCGTTTTCGTTGCCCGTCCCCACGAACGCTATGCGCTTTGAATTTTTGACGTCCCCGTCAATGGTCACGGTAGGTATGCCCGCCCTCCAAGCCTTGTCAATCATGCCCGTCAGCTCGTCGCTCGCGCCAAAAGCCACAATGCCGTCAACCTTTTTTTCTATGGCATATTCAAAATAGTCCTTCATCGAATTTATGTCGTTTTCCATGGGCGCAAGGTACTCATAATCCACCCCAATCTCCTGACACGCCTTAATAAACCCTATGCGATGATCCGTAAAATACTCATATGAGGACATGCAGGAAATGCATATGTATTTTCCCCTTTTATCGGAAACCTCCGCCGATTCAGACGCTTCGGGCATAGATGAAGAATCGCCAGCCTCGGGAGCGGCGCACGCGCATAGCATCAATATCATAAACGCCAAAATGATTGCAAACGTGTTTTTCATTGATACGACCCCTGTTTTTATATTCAGACTGTCCATAAGGTCAACTAAAGTCGATAAACGGCTTTAAGAACATTTTAACTGCCGAAATGTCAAGAATGCTCGATTTTTCGTCATTAAGTATTCTTTCAAAAAACTTGACCAAGGTCAAACAAGAAAGATTCGGCAGGCTATATTTTAAGTTTACAATTAGTTTAAATCTTCTTCAATGAACTTTTTTGCGCATAAGCATGTCGTATTTTGCAGCAATGAAGAAATCTCATACATAAAATAAAAAAAGCCGACCTGCGGAATTGATATGCTCCCTATAAAGTAAACAGTGTAATAAAGCACTGAAAGCTATATAGGGAGCATTTTTGTATGAGAAGAGAAAATATATCATCCGCAAGCCGTTTAATTGACTACTTCCTATACAATTCACATATTATATTTGTACACGTCTCAATTCCTATCTTGTCGCTGTCTAACGAAATGTGATAGTTTTGTGCCAGGCCCCATTCCTCGCCCGTGTAGTGCTTATAATAGACCTTTCTCTGCTCGTCCTTCTTCTTGACCCTCGTCTCCGGCTTTATGCCGTTATCGCCGTATCTTGCGACGATGCGCTTTGCGCGCGCCTCCTTTGAGGCATAGATGAACACGTTTAACACGTCCGTCCTCTCCTTTAAGACGAAATTCGCGCACCGTCCCACTATTATGCACGGATGCTCATCCGCAAGCTCCCTTATTATGTTGTTCTGCAAAATGTAAAGCTGATCTGCGGGGGAAAGACCGTCCGATAGCCTGCTCCAATTCGCGCTGAAAGCGAGGTTGAAAAGAAAGCTGCTCGTCGTGGGCGCGTATTCGCCGTGCTCCTCGACAAAATCGCTCGAATATCCGCTTTTTTGCGCGACCTGCCTGACTATCTCCTTGTCGTAAAACTCGATGCCCAGCTTTTCGCTCACGAGCTTGCCTATTGAGTGCCCTCCGCTTCCAAATTCCCTTGAAATAGTTATTATCCTGTTACTCATTTCTTCTTCCTCCTTATAAAAAACGCTGTAAATCGGCGTATTCTATCCTTTTAAGCTCATGTCGCGGCGGGTTTTTTGCACATGCCGCGATGATTATATTTTCCGCCTCGTAAACCTCTCCATAGCATTTTGCATCGTCCGAATAGAGCGTGTTCATGTCAAATCCTATGCCCTCGAGCATCTGCGCTATGCCTCTGCCCGTCAGCTTCGCCGCGGCCTCCTTTAACGTCCACAGCCTTATCGCGTCATCGTTCGCGCTTATGCCGGCAAGCTCATTTTCCGAGCATATTCTCTCGAGCATTTTTTCATTTATGCTCCTGTCGAGATGCTCTGCGTCTATGCCCACTTCTTCTTCCGATATGGCGACGGCGCAAAAGCCGTCCGTATGTGTAAGGCTGAAAAAGTACGGGCAGTTTTCTATATACGGCTTGCCACCCTTCATCTTTTTTATGATATAATCGGCTATTCCATGTTCGTTAAGCGCTAAAGCCAGCAGTGCATGTGCATTTAAATGTTCTCTCTTTGCGTTTCTCTCGGCGTTCTCATCAAAACAATAATATATCATATATTAATAATACCACGTTCACACTCATCATGAAACACCTATACCGCTTATACCATTTTCGATTTTTTCATATAGAATGTACGGTTTTTGAATAAATAAAACAGCCTGCCGCTTAAAATGAATTAAACAGCAGACTGGTTTATAGCTTATTACTTCGTCAATATCGACTTTTTATCCGACCACGCGGAATACGTCCGGTAGGTCTTTCCGCTTATCACGGTGTCCTTATAGCTCCTCACGCGAACATAATACCTCGTCTTTCGCGATAATCCCGTGACGGTCTTTTTTGTGGTCGTGTTATTCGTTATCCAGATCAGCTTTGAGCCGGACGTAAACGCTGAATTTTTAGCATATTGCAGCCTATAGCCCGTATTTTTGGTCTTTTTGAGCCAGGTCGCGGTGAAGCTGCCCGTCCCCGCCGTGAGGGACGTGAGCTTCTGTTTTAACCCCTTTATACCAAACGTCAGCACCTTTTTGCCCGTATATGCGCCCTTCATGGTCACTGTGACGGTATACGTCCCCGGGTACTTCCTGCCCGAGCCGTATGCCACGGTATAATTTGACGATGCGATAGCCTTGCCCTTAGCGTCCTTCACGCTGACGGTGGGCTTTTTGACCTTTCCGTCATATGTATAGGACGTCGCGGAGAGGGAGACGGTAAGCTCGCTTATATTCGTGACCAGCTTCACGCCCACGGGATCGCATAACAGGCTCGTACACTTTGCATATGCGTTGTTTGCGGCTATCTTATAATAGTATTCGCCGCCCGCTTTAAGCCCCGTGTCCGTATAGCTCGCCGTGGTCACGTTCGCTATGCGCTCATACTCTGCGCCCTTTTGCGTCGCGCGTAAGATGTCATAGCTCGTCGCGCCCGATACCGCGCTCCACTTGACAAGCGCGGATGTCTGCGACGCCTTTGTCACGCTTAAATTCTTCACCGTGGCGAGGCGGACATACACCGTATAATACTTATACACATCGTCCGTGATATAGCAGTATATCTTTGAATAGCCGGGTTTTAACGCCTTGACCACCCCAGCGGAGGTCACGCTCGCGTTTGCGGGCTTGCTCGATACCCACTCTACGGAATATCCGTTCGCATTCGCGGGAGTAGTCGTGGGCTTCATCGTGAAGCTGTCGCCGATATTCACTATGTTCTTTCCGGAGAGCTTTACCGCGGTGGGCTTTATCGCTTTTCCTGAAATATCGACATACGACGCATAGAGATAGCCTATCTTGCCGTCTATCAGCACCTTATGCCACCCCGAAACGCAGTTCTTTTCAATGATATTCACCTGCGTCCCCTTTGCTATCTCCTTCACGACATAGCTCACGCCTGAAGATGTGGAGGGATATGTGCGCAGGTTCACATTTCCGTTTGTTTTACCGATATGGTCCGCGAGCGTCCTCGGACTGTATATTTGAAAATACATGGACGAGACATAGCAAACCTGATTGCTAAACCATATCTGATGCCAGCCGTCGGCATAATCTGCCTTAATTATCTCTATATCCGCGTTTTTCGCAATAGTTCCCATCTTGGCATAGCTCGCCGATGCGCCGCTGCGCACGTTTACATTAGTCGCGACGCACACGGCTTTCGCCTCGATATCCGGCTTTTCCACCTTGACGTCGCCCGATGAGACGTCCTTTAGCGTGGGCGCCTTGATATTGCCCGTCTTTATCGCCGCACCGGGGAAGTAAAACGAAAGTATCTGTTTATAAGTCAATCCCTGCTTCGCCGCCTGCTGTGCGCCGCGCTGGCTCATGCCCACGCCGTGGCCGAATCTCACATGATTGAAGGTAAACGCAGTCGAATCGGACGTGACCGTGGTCATTTTAAGCGTAGTATCGGAAAACACCTTATATGAGCCCGCGGGCTCGATCTCCAGCGTATCGAACAGCACCGTCACGCTGACGTCCTTTTTCGCGCCCGCCGCAGTGGGGACGTTCACCGTCAGCTTGATATTATAGCCCGTATAGTCGCCGCAGGATGCAAGCTCGCCCTCTCTGTTTTCATATTCGGAAGAAGTATGACCCTTACACTTATTTAGCTCAGCATATTTGAGCGCGTGTTTTTGCGCACTGCCTCCCTTTGCGGCATACGCGCGGTTCACCTTGGGCGTGACGGAAGAAACGGATTTTAAAGTGACGTCCGTGGTGAGCGCGACGGAATACGCAGTATTTGAGGACAGCTTATCCACTACTAACTGCTTTAAATACTTTTCGAGATTTGCGTTGAGCTTGTTTGAAGAGGACGTGAGGTTCTTATACAGCTTGACCGTCTCCTTTTTACTCGACGGGTTCGCCGTGTCATAGGGATCCGCCTTTACGACCTGATACGGCTCATAATACGAGCCGGAATGCCATATATGCTGGGGCATCTCCGTATAGCCGCCGTTTGACGCAGTATAATAGACATGCGTAAGCTCATTGCCACTTATGAGAAGTTGATTTTTAGTCGCCTTTACTGCGGCAAGCGTGTTTTTATGCGACGCATTATATCCGCGATATGCCTGATCCGTCGCACTGTCCACGACATCGTAATTCGTTCCCTTATGCGTCGCTGCATACGTCCTCGCCGCGACGGCCTGCGCCTTTAACGCCTCTATGCCCGAGCTTTCGCCTATCTCATAGGGCACGACGCCCGCGACATAATCCTCCATATAGACGTAATTTATGAGGGTGATGTAGCCCGTGGTTGATATCGTATACTTTAAATCGCCCAGATATTTATATCCCTTGGTGGTGACGTAATTATTCTTCCCGGTCGTTGGCGCGCCCTGCTTAATGGTTATGGAGCCGGTGTTGGAGTACACAAGCGCGTTTTTGGCATTATAAAGGGAGAGCTTCCCGCTCGTGAGCTTTACCGTATACGCTTGTCGCGAAAGCACCTTGCCGTTTTCCTCAATGTAGTAGTTTCCGTCCACGGTAAAGGTGGTCGACGTGACCGAGCCTATGGAGAGCTTGACCCTCACTATCGAATAATCGGTATCGAGTTCCCCCGCATTTGCAGTATTCGGCATCAGCGCGAACACAAATGCGGCGAGTATCCCCATGACTATAAGCGCCGCCATGCCGCGTTTTACAGTTTTAGACATTTTTCCACCCTTATATTATAGTATTCTAATATAGAGTATAGATAAAAACGCCGCGTAAATCAAGCAGTTAATTGTAAACGTTTCAAAATTGTAAACAAAATCGAGGGGATCCGGGGAGAAAAGTTTGCGCGCTTTATTTTGAAAGTGCAAAAACTCTCGTAAATTGAATAATTAGGTTGCTTTGCTTGCGCAAAGCTCCAAAATAATGTGCAAATCAACAGTTAGTGCATATGACTTTATTCAGATTCAATACTTTACTTTGCAATTTTTCTCTGAAAACCGTGGTTTTCAGACTTTCCCATAAGGAGGTCTGCGACCTCCTCATCCTTCTCCGCTAATTCGTTCAGGCTTACATGTTAGCATAAATGCTTAACTTGCTTTTATGCTATACTTTGGTTCTCGACGGTGACGGTCTTAAAATCGCAAGCGATTTTACAGACCGCATACATTATTTAGTGTAAATAGTTATGCTTGAGATTCCCTCTCGATTATAGATATGTTGGCATAACTGCGATAAGCTGCTATTGGCTTTTCTTTCGTGCAGCTTGTGACGGTCTTAAAATTATGCTGCGCGATAATTTTACAGACCGTATGCTTTAGTTGGTGATGATAGTTTGGGTTTTTAGCTGTTGTGTTTGTGCGCTTAACTAAAAAGGATTCATCTCACTCGTCCGTGTGCGGCGCAGGTTTTTGCGCGGCATAGCCGCGCAAAAACTAAGCTCGCGTACGCGGGCGGGCTTAGTTTAAAATCGCCCCCGACGGGGGCGATTTTAAACCTGCGCCGCACGTCATCGGCAAGCTCGCTTTTTCTTCGCAGGGCAAGACATATGACTTGCGTATGATTAACCTTCATATCGAAGCGCCTCAATCGGATGCTTCTTCGCCGCCTTATTCGCCGGATATAGCCCGAATATCAGCCCCACCGCCGTGGAGAATCCCACCGCCAGCGCTATCACGCCCCCGTTCATCGCAAAGGACATCGTATCTCCCGCAAACAGCGAGACGACCTCCAAAATGAGCCAGGATAACAAAAGCCCTATGATACAGCCTATGAGCGAGAGCATTACCGCCTCTATCAAAAATTGAAGCATGATGCTCCCTCTGCTCGCGCCTATCGCCTTTCTTATTCCTATCTCGCGCGTGCGCTCGGTGACGGATACCGTCATTATGTTCATTATCCCTATTCCGCCCACGAGCAGGGATATCGCGGCTATGCCCCCTAAAAGTATGGACAGAGTGCTCGTTATAGTCCCCATGGCGTCCTGTATGCTGGACATGTTCGAGACCATCACTGCGTCCTCATCGCCAAAACGGCTCTTGAAAAAGTCGTTCAGCTCGACCTCCGCCGCATCCGTGTCTCCGTTCGCGGAGCAGTAGACCATCGTGGGATATATGCTCCCGCTCATCCTCGCGGAAACGCTGAACGGGATGTATATCGTGACGTTTGAGACATACGAGCTCATGAGCGAGCTTTCCTTTTCAAGCACGCCCACCACCTTGAACCTGCGCCCGTCCAGGATTATATCCTCTCCCAGCGCGTCAGTATCTCCAAATAGCTTTTCCTTCGCGTCCTGCGAAAGCAC
>CAKROK010000004.1 GCA_934373295.1 uncultured Christensenellaceae bacterium
TAATCCTACAGCACCACGGAAACTCGACGATGCCCTTTTTCCTGCATAAGGCAAAGGAGCTGGGCGAGGTGAACGAGGCGGATTTCAGGTATCCCGGTCCGCGTCCGCAGACGGTCGAGGCGGGCGTGGTCATGCTCGCGGACGTCGTTGAAGCGGCGGTGAGGGCGAACCAGGCGAACCTCAAAACGGGCGATTATGAGGCGTTTATACGCAAGCTGATAAAGGCGAAATACGAAGACGGGCAGCTCGACATGTGCCCCATGAACAGGCGGGATCTCGAGCTTGTGCTAAAGGCGTTTGTGAACATGTATGAGGGCGCAAACCATGAGAGAATTATGTATCCGGAGGATGTAGAATGATAAACTGTGAATTTCTCTTTGAAAACGGAGATGAGGAGAAGATCGAGGCGCTGCTTCAAAAGACAAAGGACGCCCTTAAAAAAGCGGTCGAGCTGGAGGGACTTGGGGACGTCGACCTGTGCATAGCCTTCACGGACGACGAGGGAATAAGAAAATTAAACGCGCAGTATCGCGATATGGATAAATCGACGGACGTATTGTCATTTCCCGCGAACATGCTGTTAAAGCCCATAAGCGAATACGGCGAGGATGAGGAGCTTGCGCTGGAATCGGGCGAGACGGAAGGCTCTGTCGCGCTGGGCGATATCGCGATATCCCTCGACACCGCTGCAAGACAGGCGGAGGAATACGGCAATACTTTAGAAGAAGAAATAGCGTTTTTGGCTGTTCATGGCATACTCCACCTTATGGGATATGACCACATCGAGCCGGACGACGAGGTCGTCATGCGCCGCCGTCAGCGTGAGGCGCTGGGCAGGGTTTAAGATAATATGAAGAGGTTTATCGGCAGCACGAATCACGCCATAGCCGGCATTGTCCACGCGTTTAAAAACGAGGGGAACATGCGTATTCACTTCGTATGCGCGCTTTTGGCGATAGGCGCGGGCGTGCTGACATACGTGACCCGATTTGAGATGATGATGCTCTGCGTGACGATAACGTTCGTCATAGTCGCGGAGCTTTTCAACACGGCGATAGAGGCGGTTGTAGACCTCATCACACAGCAGTATCACGAGCTGGCGAGAGTCGCTAAAAACGTCGCGGCGGGCGCGGTGTTAATGACCGCGTTAAATGCGCTCGTAGTGGGATATCTGGTTTTCTATAGAAAGATAAGGAACTATGACTTCGTTCCCAGGGAGACTTTTTTAAACCTCCCCGCGCACACGACCTTTTTATGCCTTATAGTCGTGGGCATACTCGTGATAATTTTTAAATCGTACAGTACAAAGAAGAAGGGGACGTATTTTCAGGGAGGAATGCCGAGCGGACACACGGCGCTCGCGTTTTCTCTTTTTATGTCCATTGCACTTTTAGGAAAGGACACCACGGTGACGGTGTTTTCCTGCATAATGGCGATGCTCGTGGCGGAAAGCAGGATAGAGACGAACATACACACCGTTTCAGAGGTGCTCATAGGCGCGCTCATGGGTATGCTCGTGACGGTGATACTCTTTGAGATATCCAACCTGCTGCTTATATGATTTTTTAGAGGAAAGATGAATAACGTGAATTATAAATCCGGTTTTATAGCGATAATGGGCAGCCCGAACGTGGGCAAATCCACCCTCATGAACGAGCTTGTAGGCATGAAGGTGGCTATAGTTACGAATAAGGCGCAGACCACGCGCAACAAGGTCGTGGGCATACTCACCCGAAAGGACTACCAAATGGTCTTTTTGGATACGCCCGGGCTGCATACGCCCTCGAACAGATTAGGGGAATTTATGGTAAAAACGGCGTACAGCGCGAGTCAGGATGTTGACGTGACGCTAATGCTCATAGACGCGAAGATGGGCATAAAGGAGCGCGATGAACAGATAATCACCCGACTTAACAAGGGAAATTTCATCGCTGTGATAAACAAGATCGACGCAGTATCCGAGCAGCGCATTGCCGAGCTTGAAGATAAGCTCAAGCTGCTGGGCGTGGAGGACGAGCAGATATTGCAGATATCCGCGCTCAACAGGACTGGACTTAATGAGCTTGAAAATAAGCTGCTTAAATACATGCTCCCCGGCCCGCAGTTCTATCCCGAGGACATGGTCACGGATAGACCGGAGCGCTTTATCGCCGCGGAAATAATCCGCGAAAAGGCGCTGGTCAATCTGCGTGAGGAGGTTCCGCACGGCGTGGGCGTGGAGATCGAAAAGGTCGAGGAACTTGAGGATATAACGAACGTGGATGCGGTGATATACTGCGAAAGGGATTCGCACAAGGGCATAATTATAGGTAAAAAGGGCGCCATGCTGAAGCTCATCGGCTCACAGGCGCGCACGGACTTAGAAAAGCTGTTCGGCACAAAGGTGTTCTTACAGCTGTGGGTCAAGGTCAAAAAGGACTGGAGAAACAGCTCACACATGCTAAAAGAGCTGGGCTATAGGGACGAATAATATGTATGTCAGCTCGCTGGGGATAGTTTTAAGAGAGGCGGATTATAAGGATTACGACAAGGTTTTGACTATCTTCACGCGCGATTTCGGAAAGATATCCGCGATAGCGCGCGGCTCGAGAAAGCAGGGCAGCCCGCTTTTGGCGTGCGCCGATGTCTTTTGCTGTGCGCAGTATTCCTTCTATAGGGGCAAGAGCTATGCGACGATAAATCAGGCGCAGTCCGTGAGCAGCTTTTTTAACATACGAAGCGACGTATTGAGCCTGTCCGCTGCGTCCGTGTTCGCGGATGTGTGCGAAAAGACCGCGATGGAGGGGGAGGCGAACCCACGGCTGTTTGCCCTGCTTGCGAGCGCGCTCCATGCGCTCGATAAGGGCTGCGACGTATACGGCGTGCTCGTCTTTTTCTCGTTTAAGGCGCTGGACATTTTGGGATTCCGCCCGCATTTAAATAGCTGCGTAAGCTGCGGCGCGCCTGCCGCGGATAAGATAAATATCGCTCTGGGCGGCGCGGTTTGTGAAAGCTGCGAGGGAGAGCGCGTGAAGCATTCGACCATCGAGCAGATATCGCATATTTTTTCCGTTCCGTCAAAGAACATGTCTAATGAGCTGCCTAAGGCGGATAGGGAGCTTATCAATTTAGCGCAAAGATGGCTGGAATACTCTTTAGATATCCGCCCCAAGGGCTATAAGCTTTTAAACTCACTCACATATTAAAACAGATTTGCGAGGTTTATGCGCTGCGTTTCGCGCAGGTCGTTAAGGCGCAGGCGTATCTCACAGGTATCCGCGAGAATCGTCCGCTTATCGCCGTTTACTATGGGCGCAAGCGTATGTATTTTGACGTTTATATCGTCGAGACAGTTGTGGCTGAACGTACACGCGAGCTTCGCTCGGTAGCCGTCCCATGCGTTTATCAGCTCGTCAATGCTTTTTTCGTCCGCATTTTGCTCGACTGTGTCTATCAATGTATCAAGCTCGTCTGTTATCTCATTAACTCGTTGTGAGTGATATACCGCCGCGAATATCAACAAAACGGCTATCGCTATAACTGAAATTTTCCTGATTTCCATCACATTGCTCCTCCTTTAAACACGCTTACGGGTATCTGCGTGCGCTTAATGTTGCCGCTGTCGTCCTGGATGAACACGTCGCCCGCATCCGAGAGAGTGAATAAAACGACTCTTTTAAGCGCGCCGAAGCCGAGGGTATGCAGCAGCTTTTCCACCTTTTTTTCATTTAAATGCAAATGCTCTATGCCCAGGCTGTGGCACTGCCCGTCTATCACGAGCGCGGTATTCAGCCCGTCCTCGCTGACATTAAGCCCGAGCTGATCGGGCGTGACAGCCTCGCTGCGCTCATATGGCAGTATGCTCAGCTGACCGTTCGTCTCCAATATCGCATAGTGTATTTCGGGGATATTCGTGTATCCGTTTAATCGGAGCTGTTCTATAAGGTCATTTAAGCTGTAGCGCTGTTTTCTAACCTCCTTCATGTCGATGCGCCCCTCGTATATTAAAATGCTCGGCTTGCCGCACAATACCGCGCGCATACTCTTGCTCTTTAACGTTATGAATGCGAACGCGAATTGAAGCAAAAGCAGCGTCAGCGCGGGTATCAAGCCATAGAACAGGGGAGTGCCGGGATCGTCCATGGGGGTGGAGACGACCTCTGAAATTATGAGCGTTATTACGAGCTCATACGGCTGAAGCTGTCCCGCCTGCTTTTTGCCCATGAGGCGCATTGCGAAAATGAGTATGAGATATATTATTACGGTGCGAATTATCATGTTGGCCATAGAAAAGCATCCTTTTTTTATGTATTATCTGCAATTAAATCGGATAAATCCCATAAAAAATGCCTGTAGTGGGATAAAATTTTTGTAAATATAGGGTATAGTGCGCATAGTTGTGATATAATGAGAAAAAAACAGGCAGGGAGAGCGCATGAAGAACAAGATTCTCATAATTGAAGATGAAAAGCAGATAGCCGAGCTTTTAAAATATGCCCTTGAAAAGGAGGGCTTTGAGGCGGCTATGGCGAACACGGGGCAGGAGGCTTTTTTAAAGATAACTTCCTTTAGACCCGAGCTCATACTGCTTGATCTCATGCTCCCCGACATGGACGGTCTTTCCATTTGCAGAGAGGTCACGAGCAAGCATAGGGACATATCCGTAATAATCGTCTCCGCTAAAAACGACCAGATAGATAAGCTCATCGGGCTTGAATACGGCGCGGACGACTATATCACAAAGCCGTTCGACATCCGCGAGGTCATACTGCGCATTAAATCCGTACTGCGCCGCGCGTCCCAGCCCGCGGAGAACAAAAACCTCGAAACGGTGATAAAAGCGGGGGATCTGGTGCTCGATACGGAAAAACATGAGATGAGAAAGGCGGGCGAGCTAATTGAGCTTACTCCCAAGGAGTTTAAGCTCATGGAGATACTCATAAGAAACAAGGGAAAGGCGCTCACGAGGAACTACATCCTCGAGCAGGTTTGGGATTTTGACTACATCGGCGATACGCGCACGGTCGATATCCACATACAGCGTTTAAGAAAGAAAATCGGCAACGATAACTGCATCGCGACGGTGTTTGGCGTGGGATATAAATTTACCGGAGAATAAGCTTGAAGTGGTCGCTCGTTAAAAAAATATCGCTGTATTTTGCGTTCATAATGCTGACGATCTTTTGCCTTCTCTATTTCGGCCTTTCGGGGATGATGATAAAGAATAACGAAAACGAGATCGCGGAGGACATGAAGGAGTTAAGCTCAAATGTCAGCACGTATATCGACCAGGCGATAGCCCTGCATTCTTCTGATATACAGCAAAACGGCCTGACGGGAACACTGCCCGACATCGTAAACGAGATGAACCTCATGTTCGGCGGAAATTTCGGCATATATTCTTCAAAGGGCGAGCTTATATATACGACAGAGGGAGAGTATAACGGCAGAGACGACTTAAACTATGCCATAGAGGGTCTTTGCTCATATACCATCGACCATACGTCAAAAGGAACTGTTGTTCACTTTTCCTTTCCGGCACAGATAGACCACAAGAACAGGATAATCCGTTTTGAGGCGGACTATACCTCGATGTATGACAACACGCAGAGCATAACGCTCATGGTTTTGGCGGGAAGCGCGGTGATACTCTTCGGCGCGTTTCTGATGCTGATAGTCATGATAGTCGACGTCGCGGCGCCCATACGGACGCTTTCAAACGCAATAAGAAACACCGCGACAAACCCCGAGGAGATAACGCCCATAAGGTTAAACCGAAAGGACGAGATAGGCCAGCTCGCGAACGACTATAACTACATGGCGTCCACCATACGCTCACAGATGCTCACGATAGAAAGCGAAAAGAACAACCTAAACAAGACGCTTGAATACAGAAAGTCCTTTTTTGATAACCTGACGCACGAGCTGAAAACGCCGCTCACGATAATAATCGGCTATGCCGAGATGATGGAGCAGACGGATTTCGACGACAGCGACTTCAACAAAAAGGGCATACACAACATAATCACGGAGTCAAAGCGCCTGCGCGATATGGTCACGGGGCTGCTGGATTCCTCGAGAGAGACGGTCATTCCGGAGGACGAGGCGACTGTCTTTGACCCGTCGACGATAATAGACGAGGTCGCGGGCGGCATGAACATTAAGGCGGAGAGCATGGGCAAGAGGATAATCGTGCGGAATGTACATGGTGAGATAAAGGGCAGCTCGAACATGATACACCAGCTTCTCATAAACCTCTTTGACAACGCGATAAAATACGGCAAGGCGGGCTGCGATATACTCGTCAGCTCGATGATAGAGGATAATTACTACGTGATAAGCGTATCTAACCCGATATCGCCCGATCATGAAATAAAGGACATTTCAAAGATATTCATGCCCTTTTATCGCTCGAGAGAGGACGATAAAAAGGAGGCGGGCTCGGTCGGCCTGGGGCTGACGATATGCAAGAGTATCGCCATCGCGCATCACGGCAATATAACCGCGCAGGAGGTTGACGGAAACATCGTATTTACGTCATATCTGCCCATATATAACAGATGAAAGGAGAACCGATAATGAAGCGAATTTGGCTTATAACCGCAATACTGTTAATTGCGCTCGCGCTTGCAGGGTGCATGTATTCGCGCACCGTGGTAGTCGAGGACAGCGTCAGCACCTCCAAGGACTGGTCCGCGGATGCAGAAAAGGCGACCAACATCTCCGTTTCATCGTATCTCGAAAAGTTTATAGGAATAGACTGCGAGGAGAGGCTCATCAGCTTAAACAACACTCCGCAGACGACATATATCACCGCGATGTCTTTGGATAAGCCGAACAACTCTGTGAATATAATAGTCATGGACGGAATAACGGACGCCGAGATAGCCAATCACGGCAAGAATATAGTTTTTCGGACGCAGACGGACTCCATGACGTCCCTTTTCAGCTATTCCATAGATACCGAGACCTATAAAAAGGTATACGAACAGCCCACGCACAACATAAAGAGCAAGCTATACGCCAGCGCCGCGACGGACTCTGTCACGGACGTATTAAAGGTCGGGGGAGAATACCGCATTGAGAGCTTTGACCTCATGACGGGTAAAACCACGGTTTACTCCATTTCGACAAACAGCCTGGACAACACATTAAAATACATCGTGGGCAGCGCGGATATCGAAGCAGTATTCGTGGACGATGCAAATAGTGCGCAGAGGATCACCGTAAAGGCGATGAGCAAGGTGGGCTCATACGTCGTATCTGCGGAGCACACCGCGAAAGGGGACGACATCGTGTCATCCGAGGCGTCGACGCTCGCGCCGCAGTACGCAAACGGCTCGCTATACTATACCAATAAAAAGAACGAGCTTATGGTGCTAAATGTGAAGTCAAAGACGGAGCGCAGGCTGGCGCAAAACGTAAAGAGCTTCACCGTCTCGTCGGAGCGCGCGTCTGTGGCGTTCGTCACGACGGAGGACGGCAGCGACAAGCTATATCTGCTCTCCGACGCGAACTCAAAGGCCAAGCTCATTGACCTTAGAAAGGGAATAGGCGACATTACGTTCTCATGCAGCGGGGATCATCTGTTAGTCGTATATGCGACCGCTTCGGAAAATTCAAATGAGTATCTTGTTTATCCCATAGATTATGAATAGAAATCAGCATCATTTCAAGACCGACCAAAAATCGGTCTTTTTTTGTTCATTTTTTCACGGACTGATACAGTATTGACAAATTTAACGGGGGGGGGGCTATAATATTGTATATAAATTTCGCCAAATGTTTAGACGGATAAGAATTATAAGAATATCGCGGAATTTCATTAAAAAATTGCCGGATTATATTCCAAACAGGCTGTGTTTATGATAATATATTAATTGAGTTAATTAGCTTAATGCTAATAATAAAAAAATTATGAGGAGAACAAAGAATGAAAACAGGCTTTAAACAATTTATCTGCCTGCTTTTGGCTATTGTAATGTGCTTTAGCATCATTCCCACGTCCTTTGCTGCGGCAACGGAACTGGAAGACGGCTATACGCAGGTCAATGCCAACCCTGATGAAGAGGGCGTCACGACTTCGGGCGGCTTCTTAAACAAGGGCGCAAGCGGATACATTGACGGAAACGTCGAGGGTGACGAATGGTATATGGGTGATGCCGGAAACTACATTTCGTTTACCTTCAGCGGTACGGCGATCAGGCTTATCACCGCAAAGAACAACGACCTCGGCATTGCTGAGGTTTACATCGACGACCAGCTCGCGGGAGAGGCTGACCTCTATAACTCCGAGTGGATCAAGCAGCAGGTCACATTTGAAAAGACCGGTCTTGAGGACGCAGAGCACGTCGTAAAGGTCGTCGTCGCGGGCAGGCATAACGAAAGCGGCACGGGAAACACCATCGTCGTGGATGCTTTTGAATACATCCCCGGCATATTCGCACCGGAGGGTCAGTGGGTGACGCTGGACGATAACGACAGCGCGATAACCTATACGGACACCTTCCAGGGGGATTTCGGCGGCACGTATGGCGGAAAGGTGACTTTCTACGGCACCGCAAAGTTCGCTTTCAAGGGCACTGCGCTTGAGATAATCTCGTCCAAGAACAACGATATGGGCATATCCGAGGTTTATATCGACGGCGAAAAGGCGGGCGAGATCGACTATTATAATGATAGCTTTATCCATCAGCAGAGCCTGTTTAAGGCGGAAAACCTCGAGGATAAGGAGCATACCGTTGAACTCAAAAAGACCGACAGATTAAACGAGAACGTCCCCGAGGGTTCGGCGGGCTATGTCACGATAGACTGCATAAAGTACTTCGAGAAAAACGCCATAGAGGGCGAGTGGTTCACGCTGGATAATTCCGACCCGTCATTAGCTTATACAGGCAACTTTGACGGGTCTTTCGGTGGCACGTATGGCGGCACGGTGACTTTCTACAGCACCATGAGCTATACCTTCACAGGCACGGGCATCGAGATAATATCCTCTAAGAACAGCGACATGGGCATATCCGAGGTGTATATCGACGGCCAGAAGGTGGGCGAGATAGACTACTACAACGCCGATTTCATCCATCAGCAGAGCCTCTTTAAGGTGGAGAACCTCTATAACAAGGAGCACACCATCGAGCTTAGAAAGACGGACAGATTAAACGAGACTGTCCCCGCAGGCTCGGGTGGTCTTGTTTCAGTGGACTGCGTCAAGTATTTCGGACCCAAGCCCTTAGACGGCGAGTGGGTCACATGGGATAACGGCGACTCCGCGATAACCTATACGGGCAATTTCGACGGAACGTTTGACGGCACTTACGGCGGCACGGTCACGTTCTATGACACGGTGTCCTTTGAATTCACGGGCACCGCGCTTGAGATAATCTCATCCAAGAACAACGACATGGGCATGGCCGAGGTGTATATCGATGGTCAAAAGGCAGGAAAGATCGACTATTATAATAATAGCTTTATCCATCAGCAGAGCCTTTTCAAGGTCGAGGATCTCAAGAACTTCAAGCACACGGTCGAGATAAAGAAGATATCCGAGCGCAACCCCAACTTTGTGGAGGGCGGGGGCGGTCTTGTCTCCATCGACTGCATTAAATACTATGATTCCTTTGGCGAAGAGGTCGATCCCGACGAGGATAAGTTCGTCACGATGAACGCCGCTGCGGGCAACGTCGGCATATCGACTGACGGAGGCTTCTTAAACAAGGGCGCTAACGGATATATCGAGGGCAATATCGAGGGCGACGAGTGGTATATGTCCGCCGGAAACTCGATCAGCTTTGCGTTCTCCGGCTCAAGGGTCAAGATAATCGCCGGAACGAACAACGACATGGGCATGGCGAACATCTACCTTGACGGCGAGCTCGTAAAAACTGCGGATTGCTATACTTCATCCTGGCTCAAGGGCCAGACGATATACGACTCCGGCAGGATCGAGGAAAAAGAACACGTCATAAAGATGGAGTGCTCGGGCGACAAGAACGAGGCATCTTCAAACAACATAGTCGTGTGCGATGCGTTCATGTACATCCCGACAGCTATTCCTGTAAATCAGCGCATCTATGCGGATGACAGGTCGAACACACTCATATACAAGGGCATGACCGAGCAGGTCGCAAACGAGCTTGCGTATGAGGGCACGGAGACGGACTTTGCGGGCAGCGTGAGCTATACCTTCACGGGCAGCCTGCTTGAGATCATCGGCAGAAAGTCCGATAATTTAGGCTCTGCAAAGGTCTATATCGACGCGATGCAGGTCGGCACGATCAGCCAGTATTCCGAGACTACAAAGACGGGCGAGACGCTGTTCATATCCGAGCCGCTTTCCGCAGGGGAGCATACGGTGAAGATCGTTGCGAACGACCTCAGCAGCATCGACGCATTTGTTTACACGAGCGTCGCTTCAGCAGACGGCAGCGTTACCATAAACTCCGCAAATGCGAAGTACGTCGAGCTTCCCGCTGACGTTAAGTCTGAGGAGTTTGAAGGCGCGTTCGGCGGCGACGTGACCGCGCTCACGGATGGTCAGACCGTCACATTCCCGTTCTACGGCAGCTATGTAAAGCTCGTCGGCTTAAAGAGAGCGGGCGGCGGCGACATCGAGGTATATCTCGACGGAAAGCTCGTTGAGACGGCATCCACCGCAGGCTCAAATGATATCGCGGTATTATATGAAAACGCGGAGCTTTACAACATAAAGCACGAATTAAAGCTCGTTTCCAAGGGAAATAACGCTATAGATGCGTTCGTCCACAGACGCGACAAGAGAGTGCGCATAAACGACGACGACAGCCGCATGAGCTTCTCTGCAGGCAGCTGGACGGGCACGTTCGGCGGCGACGACGGACAGACCACGTTCATCGCGAGCAAGGGCTTTATGGAGATGAAGTTTACGGGCGTGAGCGCGTATGTCTACGGCCCCATGAACACCAACCTCGGCATGGCGGAGGTATACATTGACGGCGAGTTAAAGGGCAGATACAGCGAATATTCCGATGTATGGCTGCATCAGCAGCTTCTCTTCGCGATAGACGGCCTTGAACCCTGTGAGCATACGATAAAGATAGTGAATGTCGACCAGAAGGAGGCGGCGTCCGAGGGCTATTATTCCCTCGTCGACTACGTCGAGTTTGACGAATACGAGATACCCTCGCTTCTCAACATCAACAAGATCAACATTATCGACGAGCATACTATTGAAATAGATGTGGACGACACCGCGGGCAGAGACATCTGTGACTATGACCTCGCCGTGAGCAAGGGCTCCAGCAAGGCGGGATTATACGTGATAGAGGATGCAAAGCTCGTAAAGGTGAGCGACACGGTTTATCGCTTCACGACCGAGGCGGGTATAAAGACGGGCGACTATGTAAAGGTGACCGGTTCGAGAAACTTCTCCGGCGATGCCATAGCGCAGTTCATGCCCGAGTATATATGCACGCTGTTATCGGCGGATATCGAGAGCGCGAATGTGATAGGCTTTACGAGCCAGGTCAAGGAGAACGTCGAGATAACGACAGACGACTTCACTCTCTATAAGTCCGCAGGCTTCGGCAAAAAGCGCGCGCTTAATGCCAATGAATTCACGTTTGAAAATAAGGGCAACGGCTATTACACCATTACCCTCGCGACTGCGCTCGTAAATGAGGACAGAGTCATCATAGAGGGCAAGGGCAAGCTCTATGGCAAGTTAAGCGTTGAATACATTTCAAACGACGTAGTAAAGGTCAATAACGACGACAAGAGGATAACCTATTCCGGCAACTGGGCATCCGCTGTGGCCGAGGGCTGCTATAAGAACGACATCACCCGCACGATGAGAAACGGCGATACTTTTGAGCTGGTATTCGCGGGCACGAGCGTGGCTGTATACGGCCAAAAGGGCGGCTATGCGGACGTCATGATAGACGGTATTCTCGTAAAAGAGGATCTTGAAATCAAAGAGGACGGCCTGTTCTTTGAAAAGAAAGGCTTAGACGAGGGCGTACACGTTCTCACTGTAAAGAAGGTCGCTAATAAGAAGGGCGGCAATGAATACTTAAACTTCGATTACATCGAATACACTTCCTGCTCGGCGGGCAACGCAACATATACGTTAAATGGCGATTGGCAGATAGTTAAGGATGAATCGGGCAGCAGGGGAGTCAACTCAAAGTGGTATAAGTACGATAACTATCCGTTTGAGGACGCGGCGCCCATTTCCGTCCCCGGAAACGTCTATGAGGCATTCCAAGGCTATAACGGCATCACGTGGTATGCAAAGACCTTCGGCGGCTATCTCTTAGCGGGCAGCGGCGACAGGGTCTACCTCGAGTTTGAGGGCGTGCAGTACTCCTGTGATGTATACCTAAACGGTCAGTATTTAGGCGCGCATGAGGGCTCCGCAGTTCCGTTCGAGTTCGACGTAACGGATGTCATTGACCTGTATGGCGAGAACTTCTTAGCCGTTTCCGTATTCAACCCCGAGGGCATGTGTAAGGTCGGTTCGGCTTCGAACTACGGCGCATTCTGGGATGCCGGCGGCATTTGGCAGGATGTAAATCTGCACGTTCGTCCTGAGGTATACATCAAGAACATCTATGCACAGCCCGATTGGAAGACGGGTAAGATCGCGTTAGACGTCACCGTTGTAAACGGCAGCGACGAGGATCGCGAGTTCACCTTAAACGCACAGTACGGCAAGCGCGGCGCGGCTGCATCGGGCAGCACGGGCGAAAAGACGTTCACGGCGAGATCCGGCGAATCCACCGTTACGCTTGATTATACGGTAGAGGACTTCAAGCTCTGGAGCCTCGATACGCCTAATTTATACTTCGTTGACGTTACGTTGAAATCCAACGGACACACGTTCGAGATGGATGAGGATCACATCGGCTTCAGACATTTCGAGATAAAGGACGGCTATTTCTACTTAAACGGCAAGCGCATCTATGTGAAGATGACGCACCAGAACGTATATGACCCGGTAACGCTTCAGGGCTCGCCGAGAGACATGAAGTATGTCAACAAGGCATCCAAGCAGCTGAAGGACGCGGGCTTCAACGTCATAAGAATGATAGGCATGGAGGCGCTCCCCGAGCAGTTAGACTATTGCGATGAGATAGGTCTGCTCGTATATCAGGAGTCCTCACAGGCATGGCTGGGCGCGAATAATTGGATCGAGTCCGTTCAGGATGAGCTTATCATAAGGGACAGAAATCATCCCTCCCTCGTAATCTGGGGTCTGTTGAACGAGATCTATGCATCTGACAACAGAGTTGAACAGTGCAGGGCGTATCTCACCAGATTGAGAGAGCTGGATAACGACAGAGTCGTATTCTTAGACAGCGGACGCTTTGACGCGAAGTACTCCGAGGCGGGTATATCTAACTCCGGCTCAAAGACCTGGGACGTCTGCTTCGGCTATGAGGGAACGGAGACTCCCGCAGTGGGCGACGTTCACACGTATCCGCAGTATCCCATGAACACCGCGATTTTAGACTACATCATCACGGTGGGCGACGGTGCAAATCCGCTTATATTCTCAGAGGCGGGCACGGGCGCTATGTTCAACCCGTTTGTGGAGATGAGGGGTCTTGCGTCAGAGGGCGCGGATAACGAGAGCAACTATGCGTACTCCGCATGGGCAAAGAAGCTCTGCGACGGCCTGACGGCTATCTACAACAAATACGGCTTATCCTCGCTGTATGATTCCGCAGAGGGCATTGCGCTCGATTCCATCGACGTAAACCTCATGCAGAGGATGATATTAATAAACCACATCAGGGCGAACGCGAACGGCAACGGCTACGGCGTGACCTCGCTTTCCGACTCGCAGGGTCTGGGCGAGGGCCTCATGGACAACTTCAGAGATTGGAAGCCCGGTTATAAGCAGCTCATGGAGAATGCGTGGGCGAAGCTGAGATGGGATATACTCTTAAACAACTCCAACCTCAACGTCGAAACGGGCGATGAAATGCGCCTGCGCGCGAACATCACGACGGAGGACATCCTAAAGCCCGGCGACTACACCGCGAGCTTCTATATCACGGACGCGAGCGGAAAGACCGTCGTGACGCTTGAGGACGAGAGCTTCACCGTGAAATCCGGCGAAAATGCGCCCTTCGCATACTATGTTCTCGACCAGACGATATCAATCGATCTGCCCGCGGGAACGTATACGCTCAACTGCAAGCTGAACGCGGATTACGACTGCGCTAACACCACAATGGATTTCGTCGTGACGGACAACAGCGGTGTGGTCAAGGCGGGTACGGCTGTGACGGTTTTAGGCGACCTCACGGCGTCCATGAAGCGCGTGCTCACTTCCAATGGAATCGAGTTGATAGAGTATGACGCGAATGCGCACATTGACAATGAAGTTATATTTGTAGGCATGAATGTTCCGGACGATGCGGCTCTTTGGAGAGGACTCTATAAGAAGATCGCGAGCGGCGCATATGCGGCGTTCTTAGATCCCTCCGCTATCGGAACGGACAACAACTGGTTCCCGTCCGTAAATAAGGGCAAGAGGACGGTCGTTCCGCTGACGATGGCGCTCTATCACGCGGATCACCTCGCAATACCCAATGAAACGCTGTTTGCGGGCCTTGAGACGGGTATGCTCGATCCCGCATTCTACGGTGAACAGCTGCTCGTTCCCAGAACGTATTTTGACGGCATTGACGAGCCGGACGAGATGAACGTGCTCATGGTCTACTCGCAGGGTCTTCCCATAATTGGCGAGACGCTTTCGGGCACGGCTATAGGAACATACAACTACTACGGCGGCGCGTTTACGATAAACATTCTCGACCTCTGCAACGAGGAGACTTCTCCCGCAGTAGGCAGATTGCTGCTTAATTTCGTAAACTACGGCCTTGAAAAGTCCTCTGCATATAAGCCCATCGCAAATGAGTCTGCATTTGAGCAGGAACTCGATAGCTACGGCTTTAAGGAGGATACGGTGGGTCTGCCCACGGCTACGATAGTCGACAGAGAGGCGAGAAAGGTCAAGCTCGAGTTCACGGAATACGTTCGCGTAACTCAGGAGTGCATCTACCTTGCGGAATCCGCAAATCCGGAGAGATATCAGTCTCAGGCGGGCGCGAAGATGGAATACGTCGACGCGAAGGAGATAGACGGTCAGACGTATGCAAAGACCATCATACTGACTTTCCCGACGGTCAACAACCTGTTCACGAATTCGCCCTATGAGTACACGGGTATTCCCGAGGGTGCGGGCTGTAGGTTCTTGGAATACGGCGCTGACCCGAACGGCGCAAACGGAAAGACGCCCAACGTAGTCACACCGGACGGCAGACAGATGAAGATGAACTATGTGGACGGCTCGGCTGATGTCGGCTTTGTGAGGATCGCAGTCGCGCCCGAGAGCATGACGCTGCGCACCTACGGCAACCACACCACGGTCAAGGTAGATAAGTCCATCAACTTTGCCGTGAACTTCCTGCCCAAGGATGCTACGCAGACCGAGGTCACATGGAGCGTTGAGAACATCGACGGCGAGGCGACTATAGACAGCTTTGGCAAGCTCACCGGTATAAAGGAGGGCAAGGTCAAGGTAACGGCTGTCTCCAAGGCGAACGAGAGCATCACCGCGTCCTTGGAGATCGAGGTTATCCGTGCAAAGGCGGAAAAGGTCGAGATAACAGGACCCGCAAAGGTCGAGCTGGGCAAGAAGGAAGCCTTTAGCGCAAGGATACTTCCTGAGGATGCGATCCAGGATATAGAGTGGAACGTATACGCGCTCACGGGCGAGGGTACGATAGATGAAAACGGCGTATTCACGGCGACAAAGACGGGCGTTGTGGTAATAGAGGCGCGCGCGAAGTCCAACAACGCGATACTCGCTTACAAGCCTATAAGCGTTGTTAAACCCGCACCGATATCCATAAGCACCTTAAAGGTCAAGCTGGCTGCGACGCTCTATACCTATGACGGCAAGGTCAAGAAACCGGCTGTTACAGTGACGGACGCAAAGGGCAAGAAGATCGCTTCTTCAAATTACACCGTTAAGTATGCTTCCGGCAGAAAGCTCCCGGGAACGTACACCGTAACGGTCACGATGAAGGGCAGCTACACGGGCTCCAAGACGCTCACGTTTGCTATCCGTGGAAAGCAGATGACGGTTTCCAAGCTGGCGGTGCTCTCCAAGGGCTTCAAGGCTACATGGGCTAAGCAGAATTACGTAACGGGTTATCAGGTGCAGTACTCGACGTCCTCCAAGTTCACGGCAAAGACGACCAAGACTGCGACGATAAGCAAGTACACGACCACTTCTAAGACGGTAACCAAGCTCAAGGCTAAGACCAAGTACTACGTTCGCGTCAGAAGCTACAAGACCACCAAGATAAGCGGCAAGAACTATAACGTTTACTCCGCATGGTCAAAGGCTAAAACGGTCACTACCAAGAAATAAGTAAACGACCAAACAAAGGATCCCTTTCCTATACGGAGAGGGATTCTTTTGATATACAGTATTTCTTCTTATAAAATAAAAACCGAGCCATAACTCGGTTGGTTTGTCTTATTCGCGTTCGTCCAGCAGATCGGGACGAACCTCTCTGGTCTTTTTAAGCGCCATTTCATACTGCCACTTTTTTATGTTCGCATGGTGACCGGACAGCAGAACATCGGGAACTGTCAACCCGCGAAAATCGGCGGGGCGGGTGTATTGCGGATATTCAAGAAGATTTTGAGAAAAGCTCTCCTCGCTCGTGCTCTCGCCGTTGCCTAAAACGCCGTCAACATGGCGCATTACGCAGTCCATGAGCACCATCGCAGGCAGCTCGCCACCCGTCAGGACGTAATCGCCTATGGATATCTCTTCATCTATAAGCTCGTCTATAATGCGCTGATCAATTCCCTCATAATGGCCGCATAATATGTTTATCCTGTCATATCCCGCGAGGCACTTTGACATGTCCATGTCGAGCGTCTTTCCGGAGGGAGACATATATACGTTAAGCTCGCGCCCCTCGCTGTCCTTTTCGTGAATCGACGCAAAGCAGTCGAAAACGGGCTGGGGGGCGATGAGCATACCCGCGCCGCCGCCAAAGGGATAATCGTCCACTCGTCTGTGCTTATCCGTCGTGTAGTCCCGAAAGTTGTATAGCTCAACGTCAATAAGACCGGCGTCGATAGCTCGTGCGCATATGCTCGAGCCGGTGAAGCCGGAAAACATCTCTGGAAAGATAGTGAGTACGTTGAATTTAATCATAGATAGCTACTTCCGAAAGGCGCTTAGGGTCGATAATTATTATCTTATCCTGCACGGTGCGCTTTAATATCACGCCGGGCGCGGCGGGAAACATGAACGGGCGCTCGCCCTTTACGACGTATATATCCGCGGCGCCGGTGTTGAAAATGTCCGTGACATTGCCCAAAACATTCTGACCGTCGCTTATCTCGCAGCCGATGATGTCCGCGATATAGTCGCTACCCTCGGGGAGCTTCGCGGCGTTTTGCCTGTCGATGTATAAAAAAGCACCGCGCAGAGTCTCCGCCTGTTCAATGCTGTCGATGCCCTTTAGCTTGACATATGCGAATTGCTTATACGTCCGCGCATTTTCGACGGGATACTCCTCAAAAGCTCCGTTTTTCTTTATAAAGACATGCACAAGCTTTGAAAACCTCGATAGGTCATCCGTAAAGGGCTTTAGCTTGATTTCACCCTTGATGCCCTGCGGTTTCAAAACCTGTGCGAGTTTTAAGTGGTCCATATTACAGAATTTCCACCATGTATTTCTTATCTTCCTTTGCAGATGCGGCCTTTACGACAGTCCTTATGGCTTTGGCTATCCTGCCCTGCTTGCCGATGACCTTGCCCATATCGTCGGGCGCAACTGTAAGGTTGATAACGCAGTTTTTGCCGTCCTCGGTCATAGAAACCTTGACCTCATCCGGCTTATCAACCAGCGATTTGGCCAAATATTCTACAAGTTCAACCATAGTTTTAAGCTCCTGATCAGCCGAGTAAGTTGTTCTTCTTGAGAAGAGCCTTTACGGTGTCAGTGGGCTGTGCGCCGTTGCCGATCCACTTGGTAACGAGCTCTGCATCGAGCTTAGTCTCCTTGGTGAGGGGGTTGTAGTAGCCCAGCTCTTCGATGAACTTGCCGTCACGGGGCGCTCTGGAATCCGCTACAACTACTCTGTAAAAGGGGTTCTTCTTGCTGCCCATTCTCTTAAATCTCATCTTTACTGCCATTGTTTTAGTCCTCCAATAATTTTTGAATGTGTATATGTTCAAATCGCTGTGTGCGTTTTGATGTCAGTTAAAAGGGAAAGCCGCCGCCCATGGGGAAGCCCCTGCGCTTGCGCCGTCCGCCCTTGCCCGTGAGCTGTTTTATCATTTTGTTCATCTGCTCAAACTGATTTAACAGGCGGTTTACGTCCTGAACGGTCGTTCCGCTTCCTGCGGCGATCCTGCGCCGGCGAGATGCGTTTAAGACCTTGGGGTCGGTGCGCTCCTTCATGGTCATGGATTGAATTATCGCCTTTGTGCGCGCGAGCTGCTTTTCGTCGATAGCTGCACCTGCGAGCTTGTTCCCGCCGGGCATCATCTTGAGCATCTGCTCGATGCCGCCCATCTGGGACATCTGCTCCATCTGGTCTAAAAAGTCGTTTAAGTCAAAGGAGTTGTTCTTGAGCTTGCGCTCCATCTCCAGCGCCTTTTTCTCGTCGAGTGCGGTCTCCGCCTTTTCGATGAGCGTCAAAACGTCGCCCATGCCCAGTATTCTCGAGGCAAAGCGGTCGGGGTGGAAGGGCTCAAGGTCGTCTAACTTTTCGCCCGTGCCCACGAATTTAATTGGCTTGCCCGTGACCTCCTTAACGGAGAGCGCCGCGCCGCCCCTCGTGTCGCCGTCGATCTTGGTCATTATGACGCCCGTCAGCTCGACCTCTTCATTAAAGGCCTTTGCGGCGTTTACGGCGTCCTGACCGGTCATCGCGTCTATCACGAGCAGCGTCTCATCCGGATTCGCCTCATCGCGCAGCTTTTTAAGCTCCGCCATCATGTCTTCATCAATATGCAGACGGCCCGCGGTATCGATTATCATTATGTCGTTGCCGTCGTTTATAGCCTGTTTTTTAGCAGCCTTGAATATCTTATAGGGCTTTTCCTGACCCATTTCAAAGACCTTCACGCCCGCCTGCTCGCCCACGACCTTTAGCTGGTCGATAGCGGCGGGACGGTATATATCACATGCGACCAGAAGGGGACGCTTGCCCTTTGAGGCGAAGTATTTGCCCAGCTTTCCGCACATGGTGGTCTTACCTGCGCCCTGTAATCCTGCCATGAGGATTATCGTCGGCGGGTTGGGGGAGATCTTTATGTTTGATATGCGGCCGCCTAACAGGTCAATCATTTCATCGCGGACGATTTTAATGACCTGCTGACCGGGCGTGAGGGATTCCATGACCTCCGCGCCCATGCACTTTTCGGAGACAGTCTTTACAAAGCGCTTAACGACGAGGAAGTTGACGTCCGCCTCCAAAAGGGCGAGCTTGACCTCGCGCATAGCCTCCTTGATATCCGATTCAGAGAGCTTTCCCTTGCCGGCTATCTTTTTAAATACATTTTGAAGTTTTTCGGAAAGTCCTTCAAAAGCCATGTTTATTCCTCCCATGCGCTGCGTATTTTTGCAGCTGCGTCGTTTACGTCCTGTTCTATCGCGCTGCCTGAAGTGAGCTGCTCGATTTTTTTAAGCGCGTTTTCCGTCGCCTCGTATTTTTTCATCATGCCCAGCTTTTGCTCATATTCGATGAGCTTCTGCTCGCTGCGCTTTATTATATCGAGTACGCCCTGGCGGGAGATGCCCTCGTTTTCGGCGATCTCTGTGAGGGAGTAGTCGAGGTTAAAGTACATATCCATTACGCAATACTGTTTATCCGTGAGCATGGCGCGGTAGATCTCTATCAACAGGGAACTTTTAAGCTCCTTTACCTGCATAAATGCGCCTCCGTTCACGAGTTTGTCAAGGAAAATCACTTGACTAAAATATAATATAGCATTATAATCTATTTGTCAAGTAAAAATACTTGATTTTCGCTGATTTTTATAGAAAAATACCTTGACACAGGGCATTTTCATCTATATAATTAATAAGTGAGCCGCACGGGTCTATGGCTTTTAAAATGCAGCGATGCTGCCATACTCGGCGAGACTGGTCAGAGGAGGAATTTGCATAATGTACGCGATCATTAAAACAGGCGGTAAGCAGTATAAAGCTGAGCCGGAAAAGTTCATCGATGTTGAAAAGCTTGATGCTGAAGTGGGCGCAGAGGTTTCTTTCGACGCTCTCATGGTAGTTGACGGCGACGACGTCAAGATCGGTGTCCCTGTTGTGGACGGCGTAAAGGTCACCGGTAAGGTTCTTGCACAGGACAAGAGCAAGAAGGTCATCGTTTACAAGTACAAGTCCAAAAAGGACTACCACAAGAAGCAGGGTCACAGACAGCCTTACACAAGAGTACTCGTTACTTCCATTGGCTGATCCAATCGACATCATTTTCTAAAAAAAGAGGTGAAATTTTAATGGCACATAAGAAAGGTGTAGGCAGCTCCAGAAACGGCAGAGATTCCGAGTCCAAGAGACTTGGCGTTAAGAGGTCGGACGGTCAGTTCGTTCTCGCGGGCAACATTCTCGTTCGTCAGAGAGGCACAAAGATCCATCCCGGCACTAACGTAGGCAAGGGCGGCGACGACACGCTTTTCGCACTTGAGAGCGGTATCGTTAAGTTCGAGCGTTTAGGCAGGGATAAGAAGCAGGTAAGCGTTTACCCCAACTAATTTATGCAAAGCGCACCGTCCGTTTTGGGCGGTGCTTTTTCTTGGAAAAATGAACATCAATTATAAAGAAGATCGCGCGATAATTTCGGGCGAATATATAGACGTAAAGACGGTATTCGACTGCGGGCAGTTTTTCAGATTCTTTGAGGAGGACGGCGTATTTCACGCGATCGCCGCGGATAAGCTCATATATATTGAAAATAATGGCGAAAATCTCGAAATATATCCCGTGAAAAAGGCGGATATGGACGATTTCTGGTCGCTTTTTCTCCGCCTTGACATGAGCTATAATCAAATAGAGGAGCGCTTTTCAAAAGATGAGATACTTAAAAAAACCGTTCCCGTCTGCCGCGGGATGAGGATACTTCATCAGGGCGAGTTTGAGACGCTTATTTCGTTTATAATCTCCGCAAACAACAACATAAAGCGCATAAAGAAGATAATCGAGGCGATATGCGCCGCGGTGGGTGAAAAGAAAAAGGTAGGGGAGAGGGAGTATTACGCCTTCCCGACGCCGGATGCATTGAGCGAGCTTTCCGTCGAACAGCTTACGCAGTGCGGCGCGGGCTATCGTGCGCCGTATATCCGCGACACGGCGAAGAAGATCGCGCAGGGGTTTGACTTAAAATGCGTCTATGAGATGGATTATGCGCAGGCGAAGAAATATCTCTGTACGCTGATGGGCGTGGGGCCAAAGGTAGCTGACTGCATCCTGCTGTTTGCGTACAATAAATTCGACGCTTTCCCGGTTGATACATGGGTCAAAAAGATACTTAAAGAGCTGTATTCCTTTGAGCCCAAGAACAACGAGCAGGCTGTCGCTTTCGCGCAGGAGCGCTTTGGGCAGGAGGCGGGCATAGCCCAGCAATATCTCTTTCACTACATGCGGACTGTAAATAATTTACATTCCTGATACATGTGTTTGGTAATAATGCGTTGAATAATTAAACATGATGGTTTATAATATTAGCAGTTTCATTTACATCATTTTATTTATTATTAGGAGCATTATTTAAATGAAAGACTTTGTTATCATGACGGATTCCGATACGGAGATCCCGTACAGCTTTGCCTTAGAGCATGAAATTCCGGTATTCCTCATGCCGTATACTATCGACGGAGAGGAAAAGCTATACGACCTCGGCTATAAGACCGACTTAACCGATTTTTACAATAGGGTCGCGAATGGCTCGGAGGTCTCCACGGCGACGCGTTCACCCGAGGATATCAAGGAGTTTTATGAAAAGATACTTGAACAGGGCAAGGACGTTTTGTACCTCTGCTTTTCCTCTGCATTGAGCGGTCACTATAATCTCGCGTGCATGGCGGCGAAAGAGGCTCTGGAGAATTATCCCGACTCGCGAATTGAGATTGTCGATACATTGGGGATATCCATGGGCGCGGGCCTGATAGTCTATAACGCCGTGATTAAAAAGGAAGAGGGACAATCGCTCGACGATATCAAAAAGTGGGTCGAGGATAACCGACTAAGAGCGCTGCATTATTTCAGCGTGGACGACCTCATGTATTTAAAACGCACGGGGCGTCTTTCATCTGTATCTGCCGCGCTGGGGACGCTTTTAAAGCTGAAGCCCATTTTAAAATGCGACAAAGAGGGCAAGATCGTCGTGTGCGATAAGGTCAAGGGCAGCAAGAGCATCCTCAAATACTTTTTAAAGGTCGTTGAGGATAACTACGACGAAAACGATGAGACGACCACGAGAGTTATGAGCATCCTTCACGCGAACAACCTCGAGGCAGCTCAGGCTTTTAAAGATATAATCGAGGAAAGGTTCAACTTCAAGGACATAATCCTTCAGGAGGTCGGTCCGGTCATCGGCGCGCATACCGGCCCGGGCGTCGTGGCGTTTCTCATGATGGGAAAGGCCGAGAACAGATAAAGAGATTTATTTATCCGCAGGACGTGTTTCTGTGGATTTTTTATATAAAAAACGGCGGGGCGGCGCATTAACATAATTACGCAAAACACAAGTTTTACGTAATTATGTTTGACTTTGCCGGCAATATGAGATATAATTCTATATGTAGAAGAATTTGCATATTATCAACTTAGGAGAAACACGTGACTACAGAATCCATTTCCCCGATTTTTCAAGATCCGGAGGTTTTAAAAGAGCTTAAAATAACGACCATTCATAAGGACACTCCAATTTACCTGGAGATCTATCGCCGTCTGCGCCGCCTTATAACGACCGGCCGTTTAAAGTACGGCGAGCTGCTGCCCAGCGAATTATATCTCGCCGAGCTCATGGGCGTCGGGCGCACGTCGCTTAGGACCGCGCTTACGATACTCTACGAAGACGGCTGTATCAAAACCATGCGCGGCAAAGGCAGCTATGTATCATATGACAAGCGTGTCGAGAAATATAGACGGCTAAACCCGTCCGGAATACTTTTTCCAGAGGAGCGTCTTGCGCTTTTGGGCGAAGTATCTGCGGATAAGCCGCTATTTAAGACGATCGACGACGATGATTTTTTAAACGACAAGTTAAGCCCCGAACCCGATGAACAGATAAACGCCTTTTTCAGGTTATACCGGCTTGACGGAAAGCCCGCGATTTTCACGAGCTGTTATTTTCTCACGAAAAATAAATGTGATTTATTTCACAACCAACCTCTCGACGAACTCGCTGATAACATCTGTAAGGATTTAAAACAACGGGCGTATGTCGCAGAATGCGAGTGCGTCTCCGTCCCTGCGCGGGTTATAAACTCGCTCGACAATCATCCCAAATTTATGGGAGACAACCACATCCTCGTCACGTCCATATTTGTCGATGAGCAAAACGACGTTATCGCGTGCTCTAAGGACTATTACAACGACGAGGTCATCAGGTTCCGCTGCGGCCTGAAAAAATGATGAAAGACAATTTTGCTGATAAAAATTTTAGCGAAGATCGCAACAAGCGCTGTATTTTAAAGACGCGCGAGCTTTTAAAGGAGCTTCCGCCGTGGTTTTCCGACTTTGTGCGCGCGTGTGAGATAGACAAAACACGCCTTACGATATTAAACTACACCTACGACGCAAAGATCTTCTTCACATATCTGACGAGCGAGCAGCCGGATTTTATAGGCATGGATGCGAGGGACATCTCCCCCGCCCTGCTCGACAAGCTCACGCTCACGGACTTTGAAAGATACATCGAATACCTCGGCTATTATTTCACAAAGGATGATAAGGAGCATTTTAACGAAGAAAAGTCCAAGGCGAGGAAAATCGCGTCTTTGCGCACTATTTTCAAGTACCTTTATAAAAAGCAGCTTATCGCGGATAACCCGACAGAGCTTTTAAGCACGCCCAAGCTGCACGACAAGGTGATAATCCGCCTTGAACCAAACGAGGTCGTAAAGCTCATAAACACCGTGCGCAGCGGCGAGGGCCTCACTGAGCGTGAAAAAAAGCATCACGCTCGCTACGTCAAGCGCGATATTGCGATAATAGTCACGTTTTTGACCACGGGGATGAGAATTTCAGAGCTCGTCGGGCTTAATGTCGATGATGTGGATTTCGATAACATGAGCCTTAGAATAACGCGAAAGGGCGGGAATCAAGCGCTTTTGTACTTTGATTTTGAGACGTATGACGCGCTCAAGGACTATCTCGACGAGCGCATTTTAAAGGACAATTACGACCTTCCTCCCCTGTTTTTATCCTCGCGCAACAACAGGATGAGCGTGGAGGCCGTGCGCGTGATGGTGGAAAAATACGCGAAGATATCCGCTCCGCTGAAAAAAATAACCCCGCACAAATTGAGAAGCACATACGGCACGATGCTCTATCAGGGTACGGGGGATATTTACCTCGTCGCGGACGTGCTCGGGCATAAGGACGTCAACACGACGCGAAAGCACTACGCCGCCATAGTCGAGGAAAACCGCAAAAACGCCGCAAGCGTGGTTAAATTGATGGATAATGAGGATGAAAAAACAGACCGATAACTTGCATCAGTCTGTTTTGTTTTTTAGTTCAATTCATGCGTGGGCTTTAGCTTGACGAACTCGTTAAGCTCCTCTTTTGTCACACGCAAAAGGCAGAAGCGCTCCTTGCTGCATATGCCTATTTTGACCTCGCCGTCCTTATAAAAGGATATGTCCTCAAACTCACAGTCATCCACGACAAAAGGCGATTCATATATGCTCTTCATACCCTTAGTTATCTCATTCAACGTGCGCTCGTTTTTAAAGCGAGCCAGCTCAAACAGCGGGCCGCGTTTAACAGCGGTCTGTTTTGAATAGATCGTGTCGATGTAGTCCTCCCGCTCACAGGCAAAGCGTTCGTCCTCAGTAATCTTCCTCGATGCGGTTATCGCCCGCATATCCGCCTTTTTAATGTCATCAAAATGCTTTATAGCCTGTTTTTTTGAGTTTATGCCCCAAACCTGCTTTAACTCCTTGGCGAATTTCTCATCCTTTTTGTATTTTTCTCTGCGGGCGGCGTCGTCTTTATTTATTTCCGCGCGCAGCTCGTTATTGACCTGATTATAGAGGTCTTTGGGCAGCTTTCCCGAAAACTGCCTGCTTAAAACGCATTGGTCGGATATTTCCGCCGCGAATTTGAAAAATGCGGGGATTCTTTCCGGTATAATCTCGTCGTTTATAAATACTGTCAGCATAATTTTCTTCCTCTCAATATAAACCTAAATCGGTAACGGCCTTCATCAGCGCGAGTTTTACGTTTTCATATGTCATTCCGCCCTGAACATACGCCGTATACGGTTTTCTCATGGGTGCATCCGCGGAAAGCTCAATCGAGCCGCCCTGCATGAACGTCCCCGCCGCCATGATGACCTTGCTGTCATATCCCGGCATGTCGGAGGGATACGGCGTGACATAGCTGTCTATGGGCGCCGCCTTTTGCACCGCGCGGATGAGCGTCACCAGCTCGTCCTCGCTGTTCATGCGCACTGCCTGCGTGATGTCGCTGCGATGGTCGTCGTATTTCGGTGAGACGTCATAGCCGCTCGATTCCATAATATAAGACGTCAAAACCGCGCCCTTGAGCGCCGCTTTTACTATCGTGGGCGACATGTATATTCCCTGATAATATGAAAGATATCCCGCGGCATATGAGCCGACCTCTGCGCCTATTCCGGGAGCGGTCAGGCGCTGCGCGACCTCGTCTATGACCTTTTGCGTCCCTGCGAAATATCCGCCTGTATACGCAAAGCCGCCGCCCGGGTTCTTTATGAGCGAGCCTATTATGAGATCCGCCCCCACCTCCGTCGGCTCGAGCTTTTCCGTAAACTCACCATAGCAGTTATCGACCACTATGCACATATTTGGGAACTTCTCCCTGACGGCCTTTATCGCGCGGCCGATCTCCTCAACGGGGATAGCGTTTCTCCATTCATATCCGCGTGAGCGCTGTATATAGACCATCTTTATCGAGGAATCAAGGCGCAGACGATCGAGCACGATGTCCGTATCTATCGAATTATCGGGCAGTAGATCTACCTTTTCAAAGCCGATCGCGAAGTCCTTGAGCGTCCCGGATACATCCTTTTCAGCAAGTCCGATGACCGTGGCGAGCGTGTCGTATGGCTCGCCCGTTATGCTCAGCATCTTATCCAGCGGACGCAGCAGCGCGAAAAGTCCGATGGTTATGGCGTGCGTGCCGGATGCTATCAAGGGGCTCACGATGGCGGCCTCACTGCCGAAGATCGTGGCGTAGACTTCGCCCAGCTTGTCTCGGCCGTCGTCGCCGTTGCCGTAGCCCGTCGACCCTGCGAAGTGACGCGCGGCGACTCTGTTCTCTCTAAACGCGTTTATGACCTTATATTGGTTGTATTCCGCGATTTTTTCTATCCTTTTAAATTGTTCGGACAGCTTTTCCTCAGCATTTTCTATCTTTTTGACCGCCTGCGGATTTATGCCGTAGGCGGAGTATATCGTCTCAATGTCCATCGTTTTCCTCTGCAATCTCAATTATTTTTTCCGCACATTTTTCCGCATTTTTAAAAGCAAGCGGGTCTATAAATCGCGCTCTTTCGTCCCTTTTAAACCACGTGAGCTGCCTTTTTGCGTAGTGCCGTGTGTTGAGCTTTATCTGATAGACAACGTCCTCAAGGGATATCAGACCGTTGAAATAAGGGATAAACTCCTTGTAGCCTATCGCCGCGAACGCCTTTATATCGCCGCCGTATTTCTCATAAAGCCCGCGCGCCTCTGCCTCAAGCCCATCTGCCATCATCTTATCGACGCGGCTGTTTATTCGCTCGTATAAAACGCTCCTTTCGGGCGAAAGTACGAATATTTTAAAATCATATTTCTGTGACTTACTGTCAAAGTCATAATCGCCGCTTTGCCCGGATTTTAAAATCTCCAATCGGCGGATAATTCGCTTTTTGTCGTTCGCGTGAATGCGCGCCTTGCTCTGCGGGTCAATCTCGATAAGCTCATTATACAGAGCCGTGGGGTTTTCGTCAAATCTGCGTGAAAGCTCCTCGCGAAGCTGTTCATCCGCGCCCGTCCCGGAAAAATCCAGGTCGTATGTCAGCGAGTTGATGTAAAGCCCCGTTCCGCCGCAAACTATTGGCGTTTTTTGGGCATATATCAACTCATCGATGCATTTCGTCGCGGCCTGCTTATAAAGCGCGACGCTGTAGTCTCCATCAGGTCTGACATATCCCATGAGATGATGGGGTATTCCCGCCATTTCCTGCTCATTTGGGCGCGCCGTGCCTATAAACAGCTCGTCATATATCTGCATACTGTCTGCGGAGACGACCTCGCCGTTCAGCTTTTTTGAAAGCTCTACGGACACCGCCGTCTTTCCCGATGCCGTCGGGCCGCATATTATATACACTTCCTTTGCCATCAAAGCCTCCGTTTAAAGCTCTTTTCGAGCTGCGCCTTTGTTATGACGGTATAAATCGGTCGACCGTGCGGGCAATGCGGTATGCCGCCCGATTCGTCCATCCGCTGTAAAAATCCGCGAATCTGCTCGCCTGTGAGCGCGTCGCCCCCCTTTACCGCCGCCTTGCAGGACGCCAAGGCGATTTTATCGCGCCTTAACTCGAGCGGTTGATTTGAGCCAAAGGAGAGCTGCGCAATTATCTCGCCCATCATCTGCCTTATGTTTAAATCGCCGCAGGGCTTGGGTATCGCTTCTATCTTATACGTCAGCGGGCCGAAAGGCTCTATCTCATAGCCCATCTCGCTTAAAAGCGTCATGTTGTCCTCAAGCACGACGCTTTCCGAATGGGACAGCGTCAGCACCTCGGGCATGAGCAGGTGTATTATGGCGGGCGTCTTTGACTTCGCGGAAAGCTCGTCGTATAACAGGCGCTCGTGCAGCGCGTGCTGATCTATCACATACACCTTTTCACCGCATTCCGCGAGGGCGTATGTGTTAAACAATATGCCTATGAGCTTATACGAAAAGCCGGATTCGCGGAAGATGGGTATTTCCTCCGCCTTTTCAGCGGGCGTGCCTTCGCTCTTTGCTATCCCCGCGTTAAGCATGTCTAAAAAGCTCGCATCGATGTACGACGATGTGTCCGGCTCGCTCATCATGGCGTATTGCCGCGCCTCGTTGGTTTTTGGCGAATGTTCGATCTCATTTTGCAGCCGCATTTCGGAAAATATTTTCGCCGTTTCCTCTCCGCTGACCTCCTCATCCGCTTCATCTGCTTTTTGCGGCTCTTTCGGCATATCAGCCTGAATGACTCTCTCGATATTTTCTATCGGCGTGTATGTGTATTCCTCCTGCTTTTGTGGAATCTCGCTTTTTTCTATATCCTCTTTGGGCGGCTCCTCGTCCAATTTCATTACGGGGACAGTCTCTTTTTCGTCTATCACCGTTTTTATAGCGTTATATACGAGATAATCTATCGCGCGGTCGTCTCTGAAATGCACGAGCAGCTTATTGGGATGGACGTTCACGTCCACCTCCCCCGCCGGCATGGATAATTTTAGGCAAAACAGCGGGAAAGTGCCCTTTAAAAAGCGTTCGCCATAGCCGCGCATCACTGCGGATTCTATCAGGTCGCTGTGAATAAACCTGTTGTTTACAAACACCGTGCCGTTTTTCCTCGTCTTATAGCTGATATCCGGCTGACAGATATATCCATTAAGCTCGATATCTCCAAATTTTGAATTGACCTCGATGAGCCTGTCCGCCGCCTGCCGCCCGTATATCAACGCGATGCAGTCCTTTAAGCTGCCGTTCCCCGAGCTGTGATATATGACCGTGTCGTTGTTTAAGTATTTTATCGATATCTCGGGGTGGGATAATATGAGCTTCGCGACGAGGTCCGTTATCGCCGCGGCTTCGACCGAGGGCTTCTTTAAGAACTTCAGCCGCGCGGGAGTGTTGAAAAACAGGTTTTCCACGCTAACCGTCGTCCCCTTAGGCACGCCCGCCTCCGTTATCCTCACGACCTTGCCGCCGTTTGAAATCAACTCACAGCCCAGCTCATCGTCCTCCGTCTTTGAGGATATCTTCATCATGCTTACGGCGGATATGCTGAAAAGCGCCTCTCCCCTGAAGCCCATGGTGTATATGCTTTCGAGGTCGGACAGCTTCTCTAACTTGCTCGTGGCGTGCTTTATCACAGTTAAAGGCATGTCCTCCTTTGAGATGCCGCCGCCGTTGTCCGTCACGCGGATGCTGCGTATTCCGCCCTCGTGTATGGAGATGGATATGGCGTCCGCGCCCGAATCTATTGAGTTTTCGGTGAGCTCCTTTACAATGCTCGCCGGTCTTTCCACGACCTCGCCTGCGGCGATCCTCCCCGCGACGAGCTCGTCTAAAATCCTTATCTTTGCCATTTATTCCTCTGCTTTTTTTATAATATCGTCTAATACGGACAGCGCTTCAAGCGGCGTTAAGGTGTTTATGTCGATAGACCTTATCGCCCTCAAAAGCTCGGCATAATCGCGCTCCTTCGGCGGCTCGTGAGTGGTCGCGTCGAGGTCCTCGAGGCTAAGCTCCGTATTATCCTGTATCGCGCTCATGAGCTGCTTTGCGCGGTCTAAAAGCTCCTTGGGCAGACCCGCGAGCCGCGCGACCTCTATGCCGAAGCTGCGGTCCGTCCCGCCCTTTTTTATCCTGTGCAGGAATATCACGCTGTCGCCGTATTCCTTCACGCCGACGGAGTAGTTTACCATGCCTTTTAGGCGCTTTTCCAACCCTATAAGCTCGTGATAATGCGTCGCAAAAAGCGTCTTTGCGCCTACTCCGCCCTCTTTTAGGATGTATTCGATGGTCGCCCACGCTATCGAAAGACCGTCTATAGTCGAAGTTCCTCTGCCTATTTCATCCAATATCAACAGTGACTTGGATGTGGCGTTATTTAATATGTTCGCAAGCTCGTTCATCTCGACCATGAATGTCGATTGCCCGCTCGCGAGGTCGTCGGACGCGCCCACTCGCGTGAAAACTCTATCCGTCAGGCATATCGAGGCGGTTTTAGCGGGGACAAAGCTGCCTATATGCGCCATTATCACTATCAAGCCGACCTGCCTCATGAACGTGCTCTTTCCCGCCATGTTCGGGCCGGTTATGACCAAAAGCTTGTCCTCCTTCATGTCGAGATATGCGTCATTCGGGACAAACCCGCCCTTTACCGCGCGCTCGACGACGGGATGCCTGCCTTCTTTTATGTTTATCGTGCCGCTCTCGTTTATCGTGGGCTTGCAGTAATTGTAGTCGTATGCCGCCTGTGCGAGCGAGTATATAAAATCGCACGTCGCCACGATCTTCGCCGCCGCCTGTATTCTCTGCGTATTTGCGGCTATCCTGTCGCGTATGCCTATAAATATGTCGTATTCGAGCTTATACAGCTTATCCTGCGCGCCCAAAACGGTATCCTCAAGCTCCTTTAGCTCCTCGGTGATGTATCTTTCACTGCCCGTGAGCGTCTGCTTGCGGATGTATGTATACGGGACCTTGTCCTTAAACGAGTTCGTGACCTCGATATAGTAGCCGAACACGCGGTTATAGCCGACCTTGAGCTTGGATATACCCGTCTTTTCGCGCTCTCTCGCCTCAAGCTCGCGCATCCATCTTCCGCCGTTCTCCTTAGCCTGTTTCAACTTATCGACCTCGTCGTTAAAGCCCGTCTTGATTATGCCGCCCTCCATTATCCCGACGGGCGCCTTGGGGTCTATCGCCGCGTCCAAAAGGGAATACAGGTCGTCCATCGTGTCGAGCTCGGCATATTGTCTCTTTAAAAGCTCGCATTCACAGCGCGAGAGAACATCTTTAAGCGAGGGCAGCTTTTCAAGAGAACACTTTAACGACAGCGCGCCGCGCGCGTCGAGCGAGCCGTAGGATATCCTCGATATGAGCCTTTCCATGTCGTATATGTCGTTTAATGCGTCTGATAAGTCCGTGCGCTTTGAAAGGCTGTTTTTTATCTCATCCACCGCATCGAGACGCATGTTTATGCGCTTTTTATCGTTTAGCGGCTGTAATACACAGCTCTTTAACAGTCGCGAGCCCATGGCGGTATGCGTCTTATCCAAAAGATAGAGCAAGCTGCCGTTCTTTTTCTTTTCGCGAAGAGTCTCTGTAAGCTCAAGGTTTCTCTGAGTATATTGGTCTATCGCCATTACGCGCTCGTCGCTCACCGGGGTTATCTTTTTTATGTGTGCGAGGCTGTTTTTCTGCGTATATGAAAGGTAATATATGAGCGCGCCGGACGCGCACACCGCGGCGTCCATCTTATCAAGGCCGAACGCGCCCAGGCTGTTTATGTTAAAATGCTCGAGCATGTCGTCCTTCGCATTTTTATACTCAAAGATCCAGTCGGCATACGGCGTTGTATAAAGCTCCTGTCCGGGCAGGTTTATGAGCTTTGACGTCTGCTCGTCCGCCTCGGGATAAAGCACCTCTCTGGGGGAAGTCCTCGCGATGAGCGCCGTCAAGCGCGCGGGCTCGGAAATCTGCTGGGTGTAAAACGCGCCCGTCGATATATCCGCATATGCCGTGCCGAAAACGCCGTCCTTAAAGCATATCGAGAGTATATAGCTGTTGTCCCGCTCGGCTATCATCTCATCCGTCACCGTTCCGGGGGTGACTATCCTCACGACGCCGCGCTCAACTAAGCCCTTCGCCGTCGCGGGGTCCTCGAGCTGTTCACATATCGCGACCTTATAGCCCTTTTCGACGAGTCTGCTGATGTAGAGATCGGCAGAGTGATGGGGTACGCCGCACATGGGCGCGCGCTTTTCCAGCCCGCATTCCTTTCCCGTCAGCGTAAGCTCAAGCTCGCGCGAGACCAAAACAGCGTCGTCAAAAAACATCTCATAAAAATCCCCCAGCCTAAAGAAGATAAGGCAGTCCTTGTTATCCTCTTTGACCTGAAGATATTGCTTCATCATGGGTGAAAGTGCCATAATTTACCTCAATCTCTCGTCAAATCACAATATTGCGCATCCACTGTTTGCGCTAAATCATCGGGAGCGAGCAAAACCTGCTCCCCCACTCTGCCCGCGCTCACCGCCATTTTATCGACGAGCTGCGCCGTTTCGTCTATAAACGTCCTGTATAGCTTTTTCATCCCTATGGGCGAACAGCCGCCGTGGATGTAGCCCGTGTTGGGCAACAGCAGCTTTTGGGGTATCATCGCGACGTTCTTTACTCCTGCGGCGCGCGCGGCCTTTTTAAGGTCGAGCTCCTCCGCTACGGGGATGACGAAAACCACAAATTCCCTGTCGTTTGACTGGCAAACGAGCGTCTTAAAGACCTCCTCGGGCGCAAGCCCCACCTTGTTTGCGGCGGAAACGCCGTCTAATCGGCCGTCGCTCGTGTCGTATTCCTTGACCTCATAGGGTATTTTTCGCGTATCGAGTATTCTCATTGCGTTAGTCTTTACCATAAACATATATCCTCGCATAATTCTACATATATATTCTACAACAAAATCCCGAAAAACACAAATTTAATGCGATGCAATTTGCATTTTGCGGCACGTTGTGCTATATTTACTCTGATATGCATTTATTCTATATTATAAGAGGTAATCATGAATTCAAGAGAGAAATTTGATGTAAACGAAAAGCCGCGCTCCACGCCGTTTTATCTGAACGTACTCATGCAGGCTATTAGGCTGGGGTTCACTATCCCCGCGCATGTAAAGCTCGACAAGGTCAATTGTGAGGACCTTACCCACCCCTATCTGCTCATATCAAACCACGGCTCATTCGTGGATTTCGCAGTCGCAAAGAAGGTAATGGGCTGGAAAAACTGCAATTGGCTCGTCTCTATCGAGGAGTTTAACGGCAGAGAGTGGCTCATGCGCAGCATCGGCTCGATGTATAAGCGCAAGTTCACCAAGGACATCACCGTCGTAAAGCACATGCTCACCGCGCTTAAAACGCGCTCGGTGGTAATATACCCCGAGGCGAGGTTTTCTTTAGCGGGGATAAATGAGCAGTTAGACGGCGCCTTAGGCAAGCTCGTCAAAAAGGCGAACGTGCCCGTGGTGGTGCTGATTATGCGCGGGAACTTCCTGCGCTCGCCCCAGTGGAATAAAAAACCGTATAGGGACGTTCACGTGGAGGGGACGCTCACGCAGATAGTGACTAAAAAAGAGGTCGAGACGCTCACCGCACAGGAGATCGACAAGAGGATAAACGACATTTTCAAGTACGACGAATATCAGTGGCAGCTTGACAACAAGATCGTTATAAAGTCAAAATACCGCGCGCACAACATCCACAAGATACTCTATCAATGCCCCTGCTGCGGCAAAGAGTTTTCCATGAAAAGCGAATATACCCGCCTGTGGTGCGATAACTGCGGCAGCGCGTGGGAGATGGACGTATACGGCGTTTTGCGCAATGAAAAGGACTCGGCTTTTGACAGGATGGTCCCCGAATGGTATAAATGGGAGCGCGAGAATGTCAAAAAAGAGGTCGAAAGCGGACAGTATCACTTCAGCGACACCGTGCGCGTGGAGCAGATAATGAGCTCACACGAGGGCTTCAGGGACATCGGCACAGGCACGCTCACGCAGGACGAAAACGGCTTCACGCTGAATGCCAAGCTAAAGGACGGCACGACGCTCGAGCTGAATCGACCCGTAAATTCAATGTACTCCTGCCACATCGAATACAACTTCAAAAAGCGGGGCGACGCCGTGGAGCTTTGTACGCTAAAGGACACATACTTCCTCTTCCCACAGAATTACGACAACGTGCTCACAAAGCTGCACTTCGCGACAGAGGAGCTTTATCATCACCTCGTGAAATAAAAATACTTATAGCCGATTGGTCTTTGGGTCGATCGGCTATTTTAAATCCTTCCTTTCGGAGATTTGACCGAGCTGAACCAACCGTGCGGCAATAGCTCTGACGCTTCTCCCGTGCGCCTTTGCTATCTGCTTGCCGGAAAGTCCGTTGTTAAATTCGATAACGAGCTGTTCATCCTCATCATTTTTCCACGGTTTCCATTGACTCGGAAAATCGGAATCATCCTCCCCCATCTTTTTCTTATAATTATACTTTGGGTCGCTTACTTCGCCTAATTCAAAGAGCCTTGAGGTTATCGAAGTCACGCTTCGCCCGTGCGCCTGCGCGATCTGCTTAAAGGAATCCCCGTTGTGATACTCTTTTACAAGCCGTTCTTCCTCATCGGCTGTCCATGGCATCCCCCTGTTTACGGGCATTAATTTCGCCTGAGCATCCAGCCTATCAAGCTCATGAATAACGGTATACAAAGCGCGTATCATATCGGGATTGTTGCAGGCGTCACCCTCCGAAAGCGGTTCGCCCGTGAACGGGTTTATGCCGTCCGCAAGCACGGCTAAAAGCGATTTTGCAAATTGAATGTCCATTTTTTCTCTCTTTTTCCTTTTTTATCAAAAAAACCATAAGTAATTATAGTATAAATCCATTATAGAATAAGATTTATCAATAAACAAGAGAAAAACGGATAATAGAAAAAAGAGCATCACGTTCGCAATGCTCTTTTATCTGGCGGAGAGACAGGGATTTGAACCCTGGTTACGCTATTAACGTAAACACGATTTCCAGTCGTGCGCCTTCAGCCACTCAGCCATCTCTCCAGGCCGTGTCTGTTCATTCAACAACGAAACTTATTATAACAGCATATGGAATAAAATGCAACCCCTATTTTACTTTTTTGCGAAAAAAGTTTTTACCGCATAATAATCCCGTATGATTGGGAAAAATATTCAAAAAAGAGGTATTCATATGAAAGGTTATTTTTACGGCTGGTATTTAAAACAGTTGAGCAGCGAGGGAATTTTGGCCGTCATCCCCTCCGTCAGCATAAATGGTGCGGGAATTATAGGAAACATTCAGATAATAACGCAGGACGATACGTTCAATTTCTCGAATAATACCGCCGCGGTCGATGAAAAGCACGGCGTGATAATAGTCGGAAAAAGCGTCTTTACATTAAGCGGCTTTTCGCTCGATATAGACGAAGAGCATGTCATAAAGGGCGGCGTGAAGTTTGCCGATCTCACTCCCCTGCCCCGCGACATAATGGGGCCGTTCAGCCTGCTCGGCGGGATGGAATGCGCGCATATGATAAAGAGCATGAGGCATCAAGTTTATGGTCAAGTGACGATAGACGGGCGCGAATATCTCTTTAACGGGCAAAGCGGCTATTTCGAGGGAGACAGGGGCAAGAGCTTCCCCAAAAGCTATATTTGGACGCAAGGCATGAGTGACAGGGCGTGCGTGATGATGGCGGCGGGGAAAATCCCCGTAAAAAAATCGAGCTTTACGGGAGTGATATGCGCGGTGCTGTTAAATGACAAAATTCATCGATTTGCGACATACAACGGCGCAAGGCTGATAAGCGCGGATGACGGGCATATTTGCGTAAGGCGGGGAGAGACCGAGCTTTGCGCATATGTCGAAAAGGCCGCGCCCCGCCCGCTAAAGGCGCCCGTCGACGGAGAGCTGCGCCGCACGATATACGAAAGCCCCGTGTGTCGGGTGAGATTCACCTTAAAGACGCGCGGCTGCGTGCTCATGGATTTTACGGATGATAACGCCGGGTTTGAAAGGGCATAAAAAAATCGCGGAATAAATTTATCCGCGAAGATTAACACCCCTCAAGGCTAATTGCGCCTGTTCGAGGTCCTTTTTTCTCACATATATATAATACGTATATGGAATATGCCTATTTCTATCAATGCCGGACTTACAGGTGACGGAATAGTCGATACCCGCATCCACGAGCGCGTCTCTGATGTTTGCCTGCACATTCATGGACATGGTCACAAAGAGCTCCGTTCTGTTAAATATCGTTACCATCCTTATCTTCTCCTTTTGCCTTTTTGGCTGATTTTATGGGAGTTACGACAAACTTGATAATAAAGAACATTATGGGCAGAGGGATCAGGACGATCACCGCATTTCTCAAAAGAGGGTGCATCCCGCCCTCGGGAATGAGCGCCGCCATTATCCACTGTATTACGATATTCGGCAGAATGGTGGTTATGTATAAGAACATGCGCTTTAATTCCCATTTCTGCCGGAACGCTATTTTCGCCTGGAGCGTATACGCGAGGGGGAAACAGCAGATGAACTCAAAGAGTATCGCGAGCATATCCACGGGAATGGATATGTCCCCTATCACGAGCGGCGCGGTGATGATGAGATTTCCGAAAAGCGTCATCACCAACCAGCCCGCGAGCGTATTTATCGCTCCCGCAAAGGCGAAGCGAATAAACTCCATCTCCCAAAAAAAGGAGATGAATTTTTTTATCTTCCGCAGCACTTTTTATACTTCTTTCCGCTGCCGCAGGGACAGGGGTCGTTTCTTCCGACGGTCTTTTCGGAAACAGCCTGACCGGATTTTCTCCATGCCCTAATCAGTTCGTTTCTCTTTTCCGCAGTCAAGATGTTGTCCCACTGCGGGAGGTTATAAAGCCAGTCGGCCTTACAATCGACCATATTGTAAAAGAGCTTTTCAAGGTCGAGGTCGAGAGATATCTCGCTTTCCTCAGTAAGCTCGTTGAGCTCATAGGGGTCATGAGCAAGGCTGGAGTTGATACCGTCTATAAAGCCGACGAAAACGACATTAGACATCCCGAACTCCTTCGCGAGCTCGTTTAAAGGGCCTGCCCAGGTCTTTGAAGTATCGTCCAGCAGCTTTTTATAGTTTTCGGTCTCCATTGCGAAATATGAGTTCCAGTACTCCTGCATCTGCTGAGGGGTCTGCGCCATATCGCACATCTGTTGCCATTGTTCGTAAAGTGTCATTACATTACCTCTTAAAAAATACTTGGCTTACATTGCCAATTTATATACTACCACATTTTGCGCGTTTTTCAAACATAAATTGAAAAATAAGTATGAAAAACCTGCGAAAACATGAATTCTCGCAGGTGTATATGTCAATTAGCCCTTTGACGCATCATCCAGCGCCTTGTCGATGTCGTCAGAATCGAAATCCAGCGTGACGTCGTTTCCGCCGTTACTGCTGTTATCGGTCGAGTTGGAATCGTCCTTTGTCACATGGTAGCTGTCCTTGTTATATGTTATCGTGTAGTTTTCCTTCGCGTATTTGTTGCAGAAAGTCGTGTATTTTTCGGACTGTCTGTACTCGAGCGTCGCGGATTCAAGCTCGTCCTTCACGGAATCATAATCTACGGGGCCTTCCTTTATTATCTTTTCCAGCTTTATTATGTGGTAGCCAAACGACGTCTTAACGAGTCCGGAAATGCTTCCTTCACCCTCTAATGCCCAGACTGCGTCGCGGAAATCTGTGTCGTACTGCGTGGAATCCTTACCCACGACATAGCCGTTGGGATAGCTCGAAAGTCCGGTATCCTGTGAATACTCCTTCATGAGCGCGTCAAAATCCGCGCCCTTAGCCTTGACCTTTTTAAGCACCTCATCCGCCTGAGTCTGAATAGATGCGAATGCCTCCGCCTTTACCTTTTTGGCCTCGTCCGTCTTGTTTTCCTTTTCAAGCTCCTCTATCTTGGTCGAATAGCTGTCGTCAAACTTTATCAAGATGTGCTTGGCGAGCCTGTAGCCGGGGATGTTGTAGTAAACCACGCCGGAGAGATAGTCGCTTTCAAACGCGTCGGGATTATCGGTATAATACTCCTTATCGTTTTCGACGTACTTATCGTATTTTTCCTTGATGTCGTCCTCCGTCACCTGTACGCCCATGGTCTGCTCGCTATACATCTTCTGCATGGCGACGTATTCCGTATAATATGCCTTTAACGCTTCGTCGGTATCGCCGCTCTGCTCGACGTACTCCTTTTCCAGCTTTTCGGCAAGCTGCTCAATCTGGTCTTTATATTCAGACGTCTCCTCGTCGTAGTCGCTCTTATACTTTATCGCGGCGCTGTCCCAGCTCGTGTCGTCTCCGTTCGGATCCTGCGACTTCGCGAGGTCATAGAAGAAATCGTATTTCGCCTCGTCGAGATAGTGCGTATGGCGCTGCGTCTTTTCCGCTTCTAACTGAGTCTCGACCTGCTTTAGCTCATCATCGGAGAGCTTATCGCAATAGCCGAGGTCGCGCGTCATCATGAGCTGCATCTTGCTCTGGACGAAATACTCGACTATCTGATCTAAGAACTTGTTTATAGTCTCCTCATCGTTGGAGCTGTAGAAGTCGTTGTCATAGTTGCTTATATAGTTCTCCATATAGCTGCTGAGATCTTTTAAATAGATCTCGCGCGTATCGCCGGATTTATTGGAAATGCTCGCGATCACCGTCTTTTCGTCGACGGAGTTATCGGCGGTTTGAGTCGGCTGTGCGGATGCATCGGCATCGGGTGAATCAGCCTCCTGGGCGGGCTTACAAGCCGCAAAGACGAACAGTAAAGCCATCAAAACGGCGATTATTGCAGTAATTTTTCTCATCGGTTTCTCCTTTAGGAAATGTTTACTTTCATATTATATCATATATTCAGTGATTTTTGTGTGAAATATCGTGAGATTTTCGCGGTAATAAATCAATAGACGAAGCGGAAAACGGCTGTTTCCCAGCCCGCGGGAGACGACGAGCGTGTCCTCCCTTATTTTGTAGCTCCCGCGATAGTATTTCGGGAAAAGCCCCTGCCCGGGCGCGTACAGACCGCCGATAAAGGGCAAAATGAACTGCCCGCCGTGCGCATGGCCGCTAAGAGTTAGGTCAATGTCATATTGGCTGTAGCAGGGTTCGAAAAGGTGAGGAAAGTGAGATATGAGCAGCTTAAATCCCGCTTTTTTGGAAAACTCCTCTAAAAGCGCGTCTGTTTTAAAATGATATCCCAGCTCATCCAGACCGAGAATTTCTATGCGCTGGCCGTTTATGTCAATGCATGTGTTTTCACTTCTCAACAGCATAATTTTGCTGTTTTTCATCCTATCAAAAAGATCGCGCGAATTAATCCTGCCGTATTCGTGATTACCGGGAACGGCGACAACGGGCGCAATGTTTGTGAGGCCGGAAAGCTGCTTCACGGCGGCATATGCCTTTTCATCGCTCTTATACCTGTCCGCGATGTCCCCCGCGAATATTATCAAATCGGGCTTTTCCGCCGAAACCGCCTTGAAAAGCGCATCGTGTGAAAAGACCTTGCTGTGCATATCGCTCAAAAGGACTATTCTCATCCCCTTTTCCAGCTTATCCGTATTTAACTTAATGCGCGTATGCGTGAGGACGTTGTTCTGTAAATAGAAAAACACGCACAATAAAACGAGAGCCGCGCCGATGTATAGCCAGATCATGAGCGGGGGGCATCCTTTAAAACGAGCTTTTCCAGCGCGGCGGCGACGCCGTCCTCGTTGTTTGAAAGCGTGATATAGTCGCTTTTTAAAATGATATCGGGCGATGCGTTAGAGACGGCTACCTTGAAAAAGCCGCGCTCAAACATAGCCTCGTCGTTTTTGCTGTCGCCGAAGATCATTACCTCGCTGTTTTTAAGCCCGAGGTGCTGCGCGAGCGCCTCGACCGCGCAGCCCTTATCCACGCCCTGCGCCACGATGTCAATTCCCGGCGGCATTGTGCGCATTGTGGAAAGCCCGTCCATCTCTCCCAGCCTGTTTTCTATTTCATCGAGCTGCTCGTTCGGAAGGTTCATTAGAAAAATTTTATTTACCTTTATATGCGTATCGTTGATGTATTGAACGGGGTCGCCCTCAAACGCGAGCTGGCTCTTAGCCGCGTCGAAGAACTCCGTATGCTTTGTCAAATGCGCCGTGTTTTCAAAGCTGCCCGGAAGCACGAGCGTCCTTCCCGATGCGTACACTATGCAGAATATCCCCGTATATTCGCGCAGCATATCGAGAATATCTATGACGATATTTTCATCCAAAAAGCGGTCATAGACGACCTCGCCCGTCCTTATATTGGTGACGCGCGCGCCCGTATACGTGATGATGTATTCGTCGGCAAGCGCCGCTTTTACGGAATAATCGGCCTCGACGGCGGAGCGTCCCGTCGCAATCACGCACTTTACACCGCGCTGCTTTAGTCTATAAAAGACATCGCGGGTTTTTTGTGAAATACTGCCGTCGTTTCTTAAAAGCGTCCTGTCGAGATCGGTCACGACGAGTTTTATAGCCATTCCATGCACCTCCGATTTTTTATTATTATAGCATAAAACAACAATGGATAAACATACAATAATCGCGATATGGTAAAAAAAGAATCGGACGAAAAAAATCTGCGCCCGATCCCATATACGTTATTATTTTATGTTAAAGTATAGTTTTCCCGCCTTGAGCTTAGTCCCCTTAATCTCAGCCAGCTCGCTTACCGTGACAATTTGGTAGCCCTGTGATACGAGCTTGGGGATTATCTTCTCGATAGCTGTCGCGGTCGTGTCGTGAATGTCGTGAAAGAGGACGATGTCGCCGTCCTTGACCTTGCCCACGACCTGCGAATATATCTTATCCGGGTTATGCGACTTCCAATCCTCCGTGTCGATGCACCACTGTATGCAGGGCATCTCCATCGCGGCTAAAACCCGACTGTTGTTGCTGCCGTAAGGCAGGCGCGCGAGCTTGGGCGTGATGCCCGTCGCCTTTTTGACTATGGAGTTGGTCTTTGAAAATTGTGCCTTTATCTCCTTATCCGTCAGCTTGGTCATCGCGGGATGATTATACGAGTGATTCGCTATCTCACATCCCATATTCCTCTCTCTTATGAGATTTTGCGTGGGCTGTCCGTCCTTTACCATCGAACCGACGGTGAAGAACGTCGCGCGGCAGCCGTATTTTTCCAGTACGTTTAAAATGCGCTTTGTGCTGTTCTTTCCGGGACCGTCGTCAAACGTGATTGCTATTACGGGCTTTTTGGGGTCAATCTTCACACCCGCGCCCGCTTTTTGACCCGCGAACACGCCGAGATAGAGCTGATCATCCTTTTTATAGACCGCACGCACTTTATAATAATATGTCTTTCCGGTTTTAATCGAATCGTCTATGGCAAAATCCGAACGGCTGTTTTTAAAATGGGTAAACTTGCCGTTTTTAGAGGTCGCGCGATAAATCTGATAATAGCTCGCTCCGGAAACCTTTTTCCAGCTTAAAACGACGCGCTTATAGCCCTTAGCTAACTTTACGGAAGCGGGCGCGGCGAGCCTCCTATAGGCGTATGCCGCATTAGAAAGGTTGGTCTTTTCTATTTTGCCGTTCGTCTTTTTATACGCGCACACCTTATAATAGTATTTGACGTTCACCTTTGCGCTCTTGTCAATATAAGACGGCTTTGAAGATGCACCTATTTTATTATACGTCCCGTTTGCGGACGCACTTCGTAAGATATAATATCCCGTTGCGCTCTTGACGGAATTCCACTGTAAAGACGCACCGTCCTTTGAGGCCGCTCCCGCCTTGAGAGTCACCCTCTGTGCGCCGAAAGACGCTACAGAGAGCTTCGCAAAGACGTCCGTTTTAACCGAGAGCTCGATCGGCTGCGCAAATGCCGTAGACCCGAACAAAAGGCACGCGACGAGCATCAGTGAAATAAGTGATTTTAAATGGTTTTTCATCAATTATCCCCCTTTTTAAGTATGATTCATTATACCATTTTTTAAACCGGATTTGAGAAAAGATACAATAATTTTACAGTCAAAAAAATTCTCACCAATCTGCCTACAGTTTCATAATGTAATTATATATTCATCCAAATAAGATAAACGCGGAGCAATATAAGGAGGTATCAAGACAATGTATCGTAGAAATAACGGATACGTATTCAGCGGATGTCAGACGTCCTCGGACAACAACCCTGCCATGCGCTGCGGCTGCGGCGATATCGAGTTCGTCAGCGCCGAGCGAAACCCGCAGTACGCGCGTCTTTTCGTCGAATCGCAGGAATATGAAAACTGCGCATGTCCGGAATACGCGCTTAAAAACGGCACTTTTTTCAACTCGCTCTTCATGCCCTACAGGACGAACAGCGAATGCTGCACGAGCGTGATGGATTCAAAGTGCCTTTCAAACGAAAATCTTATCAATAACACAAAATGCTCAAAAGGAGGTTGCGGCAATGGCAGAATGCGCTAAAAACAAATTGTTGGAGCAGATCGCCCAGTGCGAGTTCATTTTGATCGACATAAACCTCTTTTTGGACACCCATCCGAACGACAAGAGGGCTTTGCAGGACTACAACACATATGCCGAGCAGCTTGAGATCTTAAAGCGTAAATATGTCAAAACGTACGGCCCGCTGCAAAACTTCGGCAACAGCACCGTATGCGCGGACGACTGCTTCATATGGGCAACGAAGAGCTTCCCCTGGAACAGGGATAATTAAAGGAGGAACAAAATATGTGGATATATGAGAAAAGACTGATCTATCCCGTGAAAATATCCTGCCCTAATCCGAGGATGGCTAAGATAATAGCGGGCCTTTTAGGCAGTGCGGCGGGAGAGATGACCGCCTCCATGACTTACTTAAATCAGCGCTTCGGTATGCCCGATAAGTCCAGCGCGGCGGTGTTGACGGATATAGGAACCGAAGAACTCGCCCACTTAGAAATGCTACAGGCAATGTTAATGCAGTCCCTGAAGGGCGCATCTAACGAGGCGTTGAGGGCGGCGGGCATGGACGGCTGGGTCCAGCAGTACGGCGAGAACTCGTTTTTGGCGGACGCTCTCGGAAATGCCTGGAACGCGGGCTACGTCGGCTCGAGCGGTGACCCGATAGCAGACCTAACCAACGACATGGCTGCAGAACAGAAAGCACGTGCGGGCTATGACGGAGCGATACGTTTGTGCGACGATCCTGATATAATCGGCGCGCTGCAATTTTTAAGAGAGCGCGAGGTCGTGCATTATCAGCGATTTGGCGAGGCGCTTGAGGGCTTATACGATAAAATCGACAGAAAAAGCTGCTTCTGAATTTCTTCCTAAAAAATAGAGAAAAGACCCCGAGTGTAAAAATTCGGGGTCTGTTTTTATCCTATCATGCCGTCCTTTATCTCTAAAATCCTGTCGCACATCTTTCCAACGGCGGCGTTATGCGTGACAATTACGATAGTTCTTCCCTCTTTATTAAGCTTGCGGAACACCTCCACGACCTCCTCTGATGTGTGGCTATCCAGCGCGCCTGTGGGTTCATCAGCCAAAATGAGCTTGGGTGAATTTATCATCGCGCGCGCTATCGCGACCCTCTGCGCCTGACCGCCCGATAGCTCGGTGATGCGCCGCTTTGATAAATCTGCAATGCCTAAGCTCTCCATTATGGGAAGAATCCGCTTTTTCGCCTGTTTTAACGGTTTTTTGGAGAATAGCAGCGGCACGGCTATATTTTCCTCCGAAGTTCTATCCGGCAGTAATCCAAAATTCTGAAAGACGAATCCCACTTTTTTGTTGCGTATCTCCGAGCGCTTTTTATCAGAAAGATGCGAGACGTCCTCCCCCTCCAGATAATATGCGCCGCCCGTCGGCTCGTCTATCAGCCCGATGATGTTTAACAGGGTGGATTTTCCGCTGCCCGACGGCCCCATTATCGCGATCATCTCCCCGTCGTTTACCGTGAGGTCAAAGCCGCCCAGCGCGACCACTTCATTCGGCTGTCCTTCGTTATACTTCTTTACAATATTTTCTAATTTGATCATTTCGCATCCTCCGAAAGCAGGTTTTTAGGTTGTTCTCTCTTAATATAAATCGACGAAAATACGCTGATTATCAGGTATACCACCCCGACCGCGGCTATTCCGCTTCCTACCGAAAGCACTATCGAGAGCGGCGCGAAGCTCCCGCGCACGACCGTCGCCAGCACTATCCCCAAAACGCCGCCTATCGCCGCGGGGATGAGCGTGTTTATGCCGTTCGCGGTGAGCATGAGCCGGCTCGCCTGCGCCCACCTCATTCCGCACGCATAGTATACTCCGTAGGTGCGCTTATTTAACGAGAACTGCACGAGCGTAAAGCCGCCTATTCCGAACAACAGCAGCAGGCCCGCGATGACGGAGTGCATTATATAGACCTCCCCGCCGCCCGAGGTGAACATCTCGTTGTATTTATCTATCGCATCCTTGAAGTAATCCACCTGCGCGTATTCCCTCAAAACCTCCTTCAATTCATCCTTCTGCTCCTGCGTCACGTTTTTATCCAATATGAGCATAAAATCAGGTTCATTATATGTATACAGACGCTTTGAATTATGAAGTATAACAGGTGTAAAGAAATCATATCGCATATTAGAAACAGACTTTAAACAATCAGTAATATCAGGAAATCCTCCGTAGCAATTAATACATCCCTGTGAAATATATGCTTCGTTAGATATCACTCCTCCGACCTTAAATCGTCGTTCAAAATCGTCTGCGGAAACTTTACCTTCAAAACTTCCGTCCTCAAAGCTCCCTTTTGCCTCTATCATTCCAGTTGGAAAACTTATTGTAAGTGTAAATTCACTTCCGTAGGGAATTTCACCTTCCATTGATGGATTGACAACACAAGGGATTACGGCATTTTCATCTGTGGGGTCATACGAGAGCATATCTTCCCATTTTCCCTTTGAGAGGGGCAGTTTTACGTTTTTGAGGTAATTTAAGTCGAATTCTAAAAATTGCCCTTCCCATCCTTCTGCTTCATTCATAATAAAACAGCTTTCAACCGGATTCATGCAATAGCCCTTTACATAGCTTAAATCACTTATCGCCCCAATTATTTCGGTATATGCATCATTTGTATAAACATCCGGCTGTTCTCCGTATACCGTATCATTTCCGATTTTTAACATTTTCTCATCGTCAAAGCTTATTACGGCAAGCTCACTCGAATAGTTTTGCTCATAATACCGCATAAACTTGTTTCCCTCAAAAACATAGGTCATGGTATATGTAAAGCAGAGCGACACCACCAGCGAAAGAGCGATGGTGGAGAATACTCCCGAAAAATTGCGCTTTCCATACTGAAAGCTCAACAGATATGCGCCCTTTGCTCCGTTGGGCACGCCCGCAATGAACTGGTCTTTTTTATGCCTGCGCGGCTTTTTGGGCATTACTATCGCGCGTATCTGCGGAAAGCTAATCAGGATGCTGCCTATATAAATGAATAGAAAAATGAGCATGAATGAGCCTATCGAGGGAATACTCACGTACTTAAAGATACCATCCGCACCCAGCTTTAACGTCGTCACGGCTATTATGCACGCCAAAAAATAGCTGAAAAGGGTGAACACGAACAGCTCCGCCAATATCACGGCGACGACATATGAGCGCGTCGCGCCCAGCAGGCGGTATACGGCATACTGCTGTCTGTTTTCCCGTAAAAAGAACGTAAATAACCCAATTATGTTTATTATGCCCGCCAATATCGCGACGAGATATGCTGCGGCGTTCGCCCATTGCGTGACCGAATTGGTGTTTTGGAAAACTGTAATGGGGATAAACGAACACAAGCCCGTATTATCCGAGATTATCTGCTCAAGCTGCTCTCTCTGTTCATTTGTAAAGGAGTCTTTAAATGTTATATGAAACAGCGACGTCATATCAGTAATATTTAAATACTGATCCATGGGAACTATCGCCACTTTATCCGGCCTGTTCTTGGTCTCCTCATCTCTTTCAAGTGAAAAATCCATTCCCGCGACGAATTCCTGTCCCTCCGGCATTCTGCGGAAATCGTATCGTTCATAGGTATATTGAGTAAAGTTTGTAGTACCCTTTACGGTAAAATCCCTTCCGTTGAGCGTTATGGTATCGCCCGGCTTCGCCATCTCGTCCTCGCCCAAAAAATTCTGCGTGACCACGGCGTTCATGCTGCCCTCATCGCTCTTATCAAGGTATTCCCCGCCGCGGTTAACCTCTAAATAGCGCTCATATTCCTTATATCCGATTAAATCATAGTTACTTGAAGTGTAGCTTATCGCGGTCACATATACCGCAGGAGGCAGCTCGCCTCGCTCAAAGAGATCTAAGAGCACCTCACTCTCCGAACGGGCGTCCCCGTTAGAGCGAACCTCTATTACCTTGTCCTGCATGAACATCGTGCTGCGTATATTTAAGCTCGTCGAAGCGTATGAGAAGTATATTATACCCGCAGCTGATGCCACAGTCAGTCCCAATATCAGCAGAACTGATATAAAAGGCCGTAAAAACAGCTTTTTAATGTCGTTTAATAGTAGTTGCAACATAGTTATTATCCTTTCAAATACTATCAAAGCATAGCATTCAGGGTAAAAAATATCGAAAATGCACTGTTTTTTAAATGAAAATATAATAAATCATAATAATTTCCCCACCATATTTCGTTTAATTTTGCTGATGAGAGTGTTTTTAATCTAAAAAATCCCCCACCAATGACTTGTAAATTACCCCACTGCTATACACTTTCCATAGTCATTATATACATAAAAACAGGGGGCTGTCAACCCCCTATTTCAATTATTGTTAATTATATGAATTGATTGTTTTTACTATCCAACTCCCTGAAAACCTTGACTATCACGACAGCCGCGATTATAAAGGTCAAAATGTCGGATAAAGGCATGGAATATAACACGCCGTCCAGCCCGAAGAACAGCGGCAAAAGCAGCGCCAGCCCCACCCCGAAAACGACTTCACGCAGCATTGAAATCATTGTAGACGCGAAAGCTTTACCAAGTGATTGCAAATATATAAATGTTCCTTTATTTATTGTCGCCAAGACCATCATGCATAGATAAATCCTAAACGACTTCACCGCGAACTGCGTATAATACACGCTTTCATTCGCCGCGCCGAAGATGCCGATGAGCTGATTCGGAATAATCTCTACAATTAATAAAGCGATTGCGCCCACGACGGCTTCCCATAACAGCAGCAGCTTAAACAGCGATTTTGCACGGTCAAACCTCTTTGCGCCCACGTTATAGCCCACTACAGGGATGCACCCCGCCGCCATTCCGACAGAGGTCGAGATGACTATCTGGAAAAATTTCATTACTATGCCCACTACCGCCATGGGAATCTGGGCGTATTGCGCCTGAGAAAACACCTCATCCAACGCGCCATATTTTCTTAACATATTGTTTATTGCAGCCATTGCCGCGACGAGCGATATTTGCGATAAAAAGCTCGTTAAACCTAAACTCAAGGTCTTTTTAACCACTTCGCGATCAAGCGAAAAGCTCAATTTATCGAGCAAAATTGCCTTTGAATGAAATAGATACCATACGGCGAGCGCCGCGGTCAAAATCTGACCCATTACCGTCGCGACAGCCGCGCCCATCATCCCCCATTTAAAACAGAAAATAAATATTGGGTCGAAAATGATGTTTACGATAGCGCCCAGAAGAGTGGAGATCATCGCAAAGCGCGGGCTGCCGTCCGAGCGAATTATAGGGTTCATCGCCTGACCGAACATATAGAAAGGAATGCCCAGCGCGATGTAAAAAAAGTATTCTTGAGAGTATCTAAACGTCTCGTCGTTTACTCGACCGCCGAACATGGATAGTATCGCATCGGCAAAAATGAGATAGACCAACATTATGATTATGCTCGATGCGACGCAAAGCACAATCGAATTTCCTACGCTTTTATGTGCATTTTCCCTATCGTTTGCGCCAAGGCAGATGCTCACGAACGCACAGCATCCGTCGCCTATCATCACCGCGACGGCGAGCGCTATCACCGTCAAGGGAAATACGACGGTGTTCGCCGCATTTCCGTAAGAGCCGAGATAGTCGGCATTTGCGATAAAAATCTGGTCAACGATGTTATAGAGCGCCGCCACGAGCAGTGAAATTATGCAGGGCAGTGCATATTTTTTCATAAGAGAGCCGAGCGGCTGTGTCTCTAAAAATGAGTTTGATTTTTCAGTCATTATGTTTTGCATTTTTTCCTCCATAAAAATAAGCGCGTGTCCATAAGCCGGATTTACGTCTCAGAGACAACACGCTCAAATATTTGCATAAAAAATGCGTAAGCCCATTTTCCTGGACTTACGCAAACCGCTGCACGGTGAAATAATTATACTCCAATAAAGCTCAAAATGTCAACAACATTTTATACCGTTTTGTCCGATAATTTCTCAAAGACGGCTGTTATCTGGTGATCCTGCCGCATGATAAGCTGATAATAAACGCTCACTGCGGGGTTACCGACCTCGGTCTCGCCCCTCTTTAAGATGAATTTTTCCGTTCCGTCAGTGCCGGGCGCCCACTCAAAGCCCTCCGCGCGATAAAGCTCGGTGATGAATCCCGCCGCATAATCCATATATCTGTTGATAATGCGCTTTGAGAGCTTGTCCTCATAAATATCCATTTTTCCCTCGACCGCGGCGAGCCACGTGAGCATGTCGTTTATCTCCTTGGGGAGCTCCGGCTCAATATTGCCCTTTACATCGAGACACGCGGCTAATCTATCCGTGATTTCGTCCACTTTAGTTATGTATTGTGCGCTAAACTCAAGCTCCTCCCCCATGAACATGGACGCAAGGTTCTTGTACAAGGCCGCGCGGAGGTGCATCATAAGCTCGTTTAACAGCATGGGCGGATAGTCCCAGGGATTTACCTCATCCATTATCGTAGCGACCTCGTCCGGGTCTGCGCTCAAAAGCGCACGCCTTCTTATATCTTCAAGTTTTTCGTTCAATTAAGCTCTCCTTTTAATATATAAAAAATAATAAAATAATTTAGCACAGCATTCAGCCGATATACTTCAAAATCTCGTCTGTGCTCTTTCTGGATTTTTCGCGCAGGGTGTCATCCTTAGCGTATCCGACGCATATCACAAGGCGAATTTTCTCCTCCTCGCCAATGCCCAAAAGCTCCTTTAGCGCAGGCTCGTCAAAGCAGCCTAAAATGCACGTCGAAAGGCCCTCATCTATCGCGGCATAGCACAGGCCCGCCGCGGCTATTCCTATGTCGATCTGCGCATAATGCTGGCTGTTTATATGCTCCAAAAGGCGTCTTAACAGCTTGACTTTCTGCTCACAAATGACTATAAATGACGGGCAATCAGCCGTATATTTGTTTAAGCCGAGCTGTTGGGTGCATTTTGCTACCTTTGGCGAGAGAGTCTCGTCGTTTACAACGTAGAACTTCCATGGCTGACTGTTGCACGCGCTGGGCGAAAGAGACGCGCTCGCTATCATGTTTTCAAGCTGTTCTTTAGTAGGGCGGCGCGTAGGGTCATAATCGCGGCAGCTCTGCCGTTTTTGCGCATATTCTCTGAAATTCATAGTAAAAAACCTCTCATTATATATTATCGACTATTTCATCGAGCATTTTGCGTTTTTTTACTCGATGCGAGTCCGTTTTAGCATATCCAACGCACACGACGAGCTTGACCCTGCGGTTTCGTTTAAGCCCGAGCAGGCGCTTTATCGCGCGCTCGTCAAACCAACCGAGTATGCATGTCGAAAGCCCCTCGTCCATCGCGGCATAGCATAAATTCATGGTCGAAATGCCTATATCGATATCAGTATACTTGTATTTGACGAATTTGTCACGCACTTTTCTCTCGTAAAGAAGCGGCTCATCGCATATCACGATAAATGCGGGGCAATTGCTCGTGAATTTGTTCATGTTCATGGACTGCGTGCATTTTGCGAGCTTCGCCGAAAGCTCCGGCTCATCTACTATAAAAAAACGCCAGGGCTGGGTGTTACATGCGCTGGGCGATAAGCGCGCCATGTCGCATATTTTTATAAGCTGCTCTCTCGACGGCCTTTTGTCAATGTCAAAACTCCGGCAGCTCTCCCTGTTTAAAAGCATATCATGAAAATTCATCTCATAGCCCCTTTTTAAGCAGAAAATCGAGAAGCGCGGCACAGCCTGTCTTGATATTGTCGTATGTCACGTCGAAATTCCCCGTATACCACGGGTCTGCGATATCGCGATCAATGCCCGCAAAACTCAAAAGCAGATGCACCTTATTGTCGGCATCCTCCCCTATCACGCGGCGCAAATTGCTCAAATTATACCTCTCCATAGCGATTATATAGTCAAAACGGCGATAATCCTCAACCGTAATCTGCCGCGAGTGGTGTGTATGAACGGGCACGCCGACCTGCCTTAGCTTTCTAAGAGTCCCCGAATGGACGCCGTTTCCGATCTCCTCCCGACTCGTCGCCGCAGAGTCGATCTCAAAAACATCCTCCAACCCCCTCTTTGAAACCATGTCTTCAAAAACAAATTGTGCCATTGGCGAGCGGCAGATGTTGCCGTGGCACACGAACAGAACCTTTATCATCTGAATTATCCCTTCAAAAAACTCCATTTAACAGATTTATTGTACCATATCGAGGCCGTGATTTACACATCAAATTTCAAACGGCGCGAGTTTACGGCTCGCTGAAGCCGAGAACGGATGCATAGCAAAAAATTCGTTAGACATCATAGTCGGGAAATCCATTCGTCAAACCCTAATTATTGACATGAACGCACACAGCGTGCTATATTATTCTCTATGAAAGAGAGAAAGTTGAGCGCCAAAAACGTCATAAAAAGCGTATTGAGCCCGCCTGTAAAGGCATGTTTTTTGATACAACTTTCCGCAACAGCGCTGTTGGTCACGGTTTTTTCATTAAAACTCTTTGATACGTTTATCTCTTATCTATCGTATATTTACGCGATATATGCGTTCATCACATCTCTCTTTTTAATTCGTCGAATTTTCCCGACCGCAAAGGAAAAGCTCACAAATATAAGCATTGTAAACCGCATTGGCAATATTCCGTTTGTACACAGGCTGATTTATGACCTTACTTTCAGGGGAATAACCTCGATTTATCAGGGCTTGGCGCTCAATATAATCTATGTCCTTTTTCGCATTGTAACCGCGATAATATATCAGTCGGCATGGCTATGGTCCGTCGCGGGCTATTACATCCTGCTCATCGCCGCAAGAGCCTCGCTCATTCACTGCGTGCGCACGGAAAGAAGCTGTACCAACGCCGTCGACCGCCTAATGCAGGAGTATAAGGGCTATCGTCTATGCGGCGTTTTGATGCTCGCTCTGCACACAGGGATGAGCGGAATGGTGATTCAGATGGTCTTTAACGAACAGCACTTCGTATATCCCGGATATTTTATATACGTCATGGCTATCATCACGATTTATCATGTAATCGCCGCCGTTGTAAACCTTATAAGATTTTGGAAGCTCAAAAACCCAGTGATCTATGCGTCAAAAATGCTGGCTTTTGTGGGCGCTCTGATGTCCGCAGTGACGCTCCAGGCGGCCGTCCTCGCGCGATTCGGCAGCAGCATCAATACCAACCGCCTGATAAACGGCATCGTCGGAAACGCGGTCTGCCTTATCGCGGCGATGATCTCACTTTTTATGATAATCGACGGAAATATTCGAATATCCAATCTAAAGAAGAAAATCACGGCTGCAAAAATCGCATAGTTACTTATGCTCCCGATGCAATTGAATTTGCAAACCGTACGTTGCAGCTATCTTTTACCACAAAAAATCCCTCTCCGTATAGGAAAGGGATTCTTTGTTTAGTCGTTTACTTATTTCTTGGTAGTGACCGTTTTAGCCTTTGACTACCCGCAAGGGGGAGTAAAGCACCTAATGCAGCTTATTTTTTAGTAGTAACCGACTTCGCCTTAGACCACGCGGAGTAAACATTATAGTTCTTTCCGCTTATTTTGGTGGTCTTATAGCTTCTGACGCGAACGTAGTACTTGGTCTTTGCCTTGAGCTTTGTTACCGTCTTTGAAGTCGTCGTATACTTCGTTATAGTATATTGCTTCGTCGTCTTTGAAGTAAACTTGGAGGACGTCGAATACTGTACCTGATAGCCCGTCACGTAGCTCTGCTTAACCCATGTCGCCTTGAAGCCCTTGGAGAGCGCCATCAGCTTGGATACGCTCATCTGCTTTCCGCGGATAGCGAACGTGAGCGTCTTTGAGCCGGTGTAGCTGCCCTTCATGGTGATCTTTACGGTGTACGTTCCGGGCGTCTTTCTGCCCGAAGCGTATGTGGCCGTGTAATTCGACGAATCCACCTTGGCGCCGTTCGCATCCGTCACCGTGACAGCGGGCTTTTTGACCTTACCGTCATAGGTATAGAGCGTCGCAGACAGCTTGACCTTTAAGGTGCTGATGCTTATCTTCTCAGGCTCATTTATCGTAAACAGCTTATAGACGTAAACGGACTCGTCATATACGCTCGTCGCTTTTACGACAACCTTTCCGACCGTCTTTGCCGTAAGAACGCCCTCGGCAGTGATATCCGCACTGCCCGTGAAGTCATAGATCTCCCACTTGACCGTCTTGTCAAACGCATCCTCGGGAAGAACGTTCGCTTTAAGCGCTATTTTCTCCCCTATTGTCGCGCTATCCTGCTCGATCTCAATGGTTTGCGGCGGGATCTTGACAATCTTCTTTACTGTTATCAGCTTTGAAGCGGTCACGGTGTTGTCCTTCGTGCTGGTCGCGACGAGAAGCACAGTTCCCTCGCTCGTTCCGACGAATGTGCCGTCCTGCGCGATAGTGCCCTCGCCCGTTCCGCAAACGACGCTCCAGCTCACGCCCTGATCGGCGTCAACGGGATAGACGAGCGCGGTGTAGCTCACTTCCTCGCCCAGCGGAGCGATGTCCTCGCCCTTTATGGCCGCGTTTACGGGGATGGTCACCTTGCCCTTTACGGGAGCGGACCAGTCGTCTGCGCCGTTCTCCAGCGCGCAGGTTATCGTGGAGCTCATAGTGACGCCCTCGTATGTGCCAAAGCCGCGCAGTATCTGAACGGAGTTCTTCGCATTAGTCTTTACGACGCCACAGGACTTCTTGATATATACGTTCAGGCTCAGGTTCTTTACGTCATACTCTATCTTGACGTTGCTCGGGTCGCTCGCAAGCAGCTTGGAGAGCCTGTTGTTGTTCATGAACAGATATTCCGCATATTCATTTGCGAGCCCAGTCTCAATATTGCCCTCGCCGTTTTCGAGGATGGTGTCCCTCAACGCCATGTTCATCCTTACGGAGAACAGATAGTAGTCGCCGGAGGACGCTATCGGAGCAAGCTGCGTGCCGTCGCTGTTTGCGCCCGATACATACGCCTCAAACGACCTTCTGGTGTATTCACGGCAGCCGTTTCCGACCTGCGCAAACCAGAGGATATCCGAGGTTTTCGCCGCGGGGAGGGAAACTTCAATGCCCTGATACATGAGCTGTGCGCCCGTCATGACCCTGTGGGCGTTCATGTCCTCAAACCAAACGTCATAGAAGCTGTCGCTCTTTAAGCCCTTGAGCTTGAACGTGCGCGAGCTTACGCTGTATGACTTTCTGAAGAACTGCGCATAGCCGTGGCCCTCTTCGGAGTTGATGTATTCCCATGCGGTCCAATCTATCTCGTTGCAGTTCCAATCAGTCAGCTTATAGTAGTCCTTATAGATGTACTGGCTCGTTATCGCGTGCTCATCCATTATATCTCTCACTACATTATAATCGACATTTGAATTATAGTTGTAGCCGAGTACGACAAACGCGCTCAGAGACGTCCTTAACGCGAACCTATCCGCAGCGTTTATGCCGCCGTCGCCGTCTGCCTTCGTTCCGAAATAGGGCATCCATGCCGCCATCTCGACGTGATATCCCTGCTGACCCGCGGAATCCCTGTAGTTATAGTCCGTCTTATGCAGCGGAACGGCTCTCCTTAAAGTCTCGAGGTCGTTTCTCTTTCCGCCGGACGCGCAGGAGTCTATGACTGCGTCAGGGAATCTCTCATTGACCTCGTCCCACAGCTTCAGGTGATTTTGAACGTACTTGTTCTCCAGCATACCTCTGCGGCCGTCGACGTCCGTCGATCTCAAGCTGCCGAGCGGATATGTTCCGTAATCCTCTCTGTAAAGGGATATTTCGCCGTCGTCCATTACATAGAATATCTTATTTTTGATCCATTCGAGCGCATCGTCATTGCCTAAGTTGACGAGGTCCGTCCCGGGTATCATCCACTCGGGCTTTATCGTCGTGCCGTCGTTTTTGAGTAAAGACGTGTTCCTGACGATCTCCGGCTCAAACCAGAGCAGCGTCTTTACGCCCACGCTCTCGCCGTATCTCGATATATCGCGCATCCTCGAGGGGAATCTCTTAGTATCCATCGACCATCCGCCCGAATACAGCCATCCTGCGGGATTATCGATGGAGGTCTCCGTTCCGGGGACGAAATACCAGCCGGCGTCCATCCACCAGTAGGTGAGCTTTATGCCGTTGTCGATATAGTTCTTTATGCCGTTTATCTGATTTTCATCCGTCGCCTGGGTCATCTCCGCGAACATTTCAGAGGTAACGCCGCATATCTGAGGCTCAAACAGCTTGTCCTCGTCCTTGCCCGTCCTCTCCATGTTGCAGTCGATGAACCATCTTCTCCACAGGTTGGTCGCCCTGTCCTCATTTCTTCCGTCGTAAAGCACGAACGCAAAGAGGGGCGTCCTCGCCGTCTCGCCCGGCTTTAAGTAGGATGAGAATACCTCCTGACCCGCTTCAAATACCGCGCCATCGGCCGTCTTATCAAATGATGCGGACCACTGCTGCGTCCAGCCGACCGCTATGAGCGCGCCGCCATCGCCGATCTCGAGGTTATAGTAGGGATATGCTCCCTCCGTGCTTCTTCCGGCAGAAGGCGCGAACGTGCGCTTTTCAGTGACGTCGAATTCAAGCGGCGCGAATTTTCCGCTGTCACCCGTACTCGTTATAACGTGCGGATCATTGCCCACGAAGTTCAGTTTCGCCCTTACGTCGGACACTATGGGAGAATTCGCCTTAGTATCATTTGAGAAATAGAGCGTGAAGTCAAACGCCGCATATTCGGGATAGTATACGCTTATAAGTTCAAACGTAAGACCGGACGTATGCTTTAATACGCTCGTAGTCGTCTGTGAATTTGTGCTCTTTCCCGTCGACTGCTCGACAAGCTCAAATTCGCCGTTAAAGCCGTTATACTGCTTATCCGCGATCTTAAACGTCACGGGGAATGTCGAAAGGTCGTTGAGATAGCCCTTATACTGGCTCTCCGCGCGCTGTTTCTCCGCAGGCGCCGCGGTATTTTCGACGTAGTGCATATCGTCTATTTCCGAAACGGGGGTGAAGTATGCATCCGCTTCTTCCGCAAAGAACAGCTTTGCGCCCAGCGCCGCCTTTTCGGAAACGCCGCCGCAATATAATCCGAAGATGTCTGAGGAATACTTCTTTAAGCCGCCCTCACAGGTTATCTCAAACAGGTATTCGCCCGCGGGTATCTGCGTAAACACAGGTATTACAACGTTTTCGCCGTTGATGTCATACAGCTTGGCGCTGTATACGGGCGACGTTCCGATGCTCGCCTGATATGTGTCTCTCCAGTTATAGATATTTAAGCCTATCTCATCTCCCGATATGCCCGATAAGGCTAAGCCGGTAAGCGGAGCTGTTATGTTCGCCTGCATAGCGGCGGAGGAAACGTTCACGCCCTGCGCGCCGTTTTCAAACGTGCTTGCGCCGTTGGGATAAACCGCGGAGACGCCCTTGCCTACTCTCGCATAAATCCATGCAGACACGCCCTGAACGGATTTATTCTCGTCGTTTAACGTCCTTAAAACGAGCTTCTTTGTGCCCGCGGGTATTTCACAGCTTATTGCGGCTGTCTGCCCGCTCTTCATAGTCTTGGACTCATAGATGACCTTGTTATCCGCGAGTATCACATATGCGGCGGTTCTCGAATTCTGCTGATCGTTGTTGCCGTCGGAAAGTCCGACCGCGCTTTCGAAATAGGTATAACCGAGATTTTCTATGTCAAACGCTACGTCCGCCGCCGCGGATGCGCCCGAGCCGTTTAACGGACGGATTACGAAGCCTCTATTTCCCGTCAAAGCGCCGTTTCCTATGGACATCCTGCCGTTTGCGGCGAAGTCCATCCCGCTCGAGACGTTCGCGGTGAGGTCGGATAGATATATCACGCTGCCCGCGCGCTTTATCACGACGCTTGCGCTTTCGCCGCGCTCGCCCGCGATGTATGCAACCGCCTCGACGTTTATATTCTCACTGCCGTTAAGCGCGAGGTCATACTGCCATCTGAACGTCTCCTGATCGACGGGGATATTTTCTGCAACGAGCTTTCCGTCGGCGAGTATGCTCACCGTATCGGCGTTTGCATATCCCTTTATCATGCAGTATGCGCCCAGCTCGATGCCGTCCTTGTCAGACGGGCTTTCTATTACTATCTTGCCTGAGGCGAGGGTGCGGTGCAGCTTTGCCATTGCCCAGCAGCCACCGTCATACGCATAGCCGTCGCCGCCGTCGTTTTGGAGCAGCTTTAGCTCCTTTACGCCCGATATGTTTACGTCAAACTCGTATTTTTCACCGTATTTCAACTTGGGGCTTTCTGCCAAGACCTTGTCGTCGCCGTATACTATAAACTGCGTGAGCGTATCCGGCGCAGCGGCCGCCGCCCTATCCTTTCCGACATAGGCCGTGAAGCGCGAATAGCCCATGTTTTCGATATTATAAGTCACAAATGCGGGATAGTTTGAGCCGGGGTGAAGCCTTATGCCCTTGTCAAACTCCTCCGCGCCTATGCTTATCTTGCCCGTGTTGTTTGAAGATGAGTCGTTGTCTATCCATGGTTTATAGGAGCCTTCGCAGGCGTAATCCATGTACTCCAAATCGGAGACATATACGAATTCCTCGGGCAGCTCGACCTTTTCAAGCTCTATTCCGTCAAAAATAGCGTCTCCCGAAAGAATTATTTTAAGCGCAGTGCTGTCGCTCGGAACATCTATCGTCCCCGTGACGTATTCCCAGCTGTCGTCCGCCGCCGCGCCAAAGCTGCCGCCCAGCGTCGTGCCGATGGATGCCGCCGCGCCCGCAGTCTTTTTCACCCATGCGGAGAGCTTATATCTCGCGCCCGCCGAAACGGCATATTCCTTGGAATAAGCGTCCGTGCCTTTAAGGCGAAGCGCCGCCGTGCCGTATTTCGCATCCTTTACTATAGAAGCATCGTCAGGGATATCCCAGCCCTCTGCGACGTAATTCGTCCTGAATGACTCCAGACCGCCGTTCTCGACGAGGTTTTCGCCTATGAGCGTAGTGGATGCCTCTCTGAAGGATACGTCGTCAAAGTAAACCGTGTCAGTAACGCTCGCGGCGTTGCCCGTAACGACCGCGTTTATCTTTACCTCGGTGGTCGCGCCGCTGTACCACGTGCCAGAGACGTATTCCCAGTGCTGCTGGTGCCATGCGGATATCGTGCTGATGTCCCATGTTGTGCAGTTATATCTCGTTCCCGATATGTTGAACAGAGTCGCGTCCGTCGATGTCGCTCATGTCGAGGTACGTCCAGCCGTTGTTCGTCTCTCTGTAGACGTCCGCGGAGAGCATGTACCACTTGTTCTGGTCGATGGAAATAGCCTGGTCAAGCCTCGTTATGCCGGAAGTCGCGGGGACGGAAAGAGAGCTTTCTCCTTCGGTGGACATGGAGCCCACGACCTGCGCATTGCCCGCGATGAGCGACCAATTTGACATTGCGGATTCAAAACCGCTGTTTTTGACCTTGTTCACGACCTCGCGCGTTATCTTTCTTATGGAGATATCGTCGAACTTGACGTTTCCGGATGCGGTCAGCTCGATTTTCGCGTTTTGCGCCTTATCCGCTGTGAAGCTCTTTGTCAGGCTCACCCATTCTCCGTTGGCGGCGTCGCTCGTGTCGAGCGCGGCTATCTGCGCGTCGCCGATTAATTTTAAATCCGCCTTGCCGCCGTTTTCAGCCTTTACCCATGCCGAAAAGACGTATTCGCCGTTCGCCGCAAGGGCAATCTCGGAAGACGTCGCCTTGCCCTCTGCGTCTGCGGAGTATGTCAGCGCGAGCTTGCCCTCCTTGGCGTCTCCCTTTTTCACTTCAAAGCCCTCGCCGCACGTCCATCCGGAAATTTCCGTCGACGGCTCGAGGTACTCCTCAAACGACGGGTTAACGATAGTCGTCTTTCCCGCCGCGCCATTATCCGCGAGCGCGCCCATCGGGAATATGCCTATTATGAGCATTACCGATAAGACAGCGCAAAACAGCCTTGTCAAAAGGCTTTTATGCGAATAAACAGCTTTTTTCTCCTCTTTTTTCATTATTTTCCTCCTTCATATTATTTTGACAGGTTGATCTCCCTGTTTTTTATGAAACCATTTCGTCGCTGAAATTGTTAAACTATGCAAAATATTATACCCC